>JBGAGR010000059.1:0-31228 GCA_044226645.1 Aggregatilineales bacterium | reverse complement strand
AGCTCGTTATACGGCAAAATCTGCGACGCGAAAAATAACTCCGCTATCGCTGCACAGGCCAATATCGGCGCAACATATCGCGTCCGTTTTTCATTCGCGAAAAATGTTCCCGCCAGCAGCACGACTCCCGCCGCGCCCCAGCCGATTAATGTCCGCATCGTCGGCAGTGCCGAGCCAATCACATCCACTGCCATCCGATCCGCCAGAAAACTCGCTGCGCCCAATCCACCGATCAGCCCAACCATAACGACATATACCCACCATCGAGGCCGCGCCGTTTTCAGCGTTTGCAATCCCACGCCCGCCAGCACCGCTATTGACAGCGACACCAGCGCTAACCATCGCGCCGGAACACGGAAATAACTGAATCCCGGCAGGCTCGCCAATCCCCAGTACAGCGGATTGTAGACCCCTAATGCCAACAGGAAGCCGACGACAACCAGCACAATCCAGGCAATATGTACCGCCTGTAGGGACACGATATATCGTGTCCCTACCAATTCTTCCTTAACCTCTTTTACCTTCCCCCCAAACACTCCCACCACAGCCAGCCCCAGACCGATCACGCCGCTGTAGGCCATATATTCCCCGAACAGCAGACCATCATAACTCGGCAGCAGACCGCGCCCGATCAGATAGGGGTTGAAGGAAAAGGCCATCGCCTGCTGTGGGTTCAGGCCGCCGCTGCGGTTCGACTGCCGCGCCAGTTCCAACAGCGGAATCAACTGCGGTGATGCCAGCACCAGCGCAATCACGCCTGCCACCGCTAAAATTATCAGCATCCGCACCAGCAGATAACGATTGGCTGTGTCACGCTTCAGCAGCGGCACAATCCCCATCACCAGCGCATATACGCCCAATCCGACCAGCGTAATGAACACCGTTTGTGGATGTCCCGCCAGCAGTTGCAGCGCCAATGCTCCGGCTAACAAAAAAACATTGAATATGGGCATGTTTCGTAGGGACACGATATATCGTGTCCCTACCGTATCAACACATAGGTAAAACAGCAGAAACAACCAGGGCATCCACGACAGCGCTTGTAACTGGTTGATATGCTCGATCTGTCCCCCCAGATAGCCGCTCACACCGAACAACACACCCGCCAGCAGCGCCGGAACCGCATCGAGTTTCAGCACACGCCGCGTCAGACAAAACACGCCGAGCATCGCCCAGAAAGCATGAAATATCAGGCTGACGGCAATCGCATCCGGTGTCGAAAACGGAGTCACCAACCAGTTCAGCGGATAAAATGTGCCCATCTGACTGTTCGCCAGCAGCGGCACACCCATAAATATATCCGGCGACCACATGGGGAAGTGTCCAGCACGGAAAGCCGCACTGCGTGCCGTCCAATAGGGGTAAAAATAGCTAAACACATCGCCGCGCCCCAGAATCAGGCCGCTAAATGCCAGCTTGTTGAAAAACAGCAGCGTCAGCGCCAGCAGGGCAGTAGCACATAAAATCGAGGTTTGGTGGCGGCGCAAATAGTTCACAGGCTTATGAATCGATTCTTTATACGGATGATGCAGATAATAACGCCGCCGGGGATTTTTAGCTGGTTTGCGCTGGCTTGTCCATACGCACCAGACGGGTTTCGCGGTAAGCATGATTATAGAGATAATACAGCCACGCCCGGATGGTGATGTCCTGCATTTCGTTGTGCAGCACTTTGCAATCCGCCGGTATACTCATTTTTTTCAGCTCGTCAATCAGCGCCAGCGTCGCCTGACGGGTATCCGCGAAGGCTTTCGCCAGATCGCCCATATCGCGCAGGTCATCAGGTCGATACGAGTCGTATTCATCCACCACCAGTGGCTCACCAAAGGCTGTCCGCAGCCGATGAGTCCCCCAACGCTCGATGCCGATGATATGCCGCGCCTGATGGATAGGCAGCGAACCATTCTCGGCACGCTGGAAGCGATCAGTGATTTCCGCGCCGCTCTTTTCCAGCTTTTGTTTCAGACTGTCATAGGTAGCGTTCCGCGTCATTGCTTCGACAAAAATCCGCTGCATGATGCCAAATAACGTCGTCATTCCAATGCTCCATCCACAATAAGCCAAAAGTCTAGAGTAAAAAGTTCGAAGTATTCAGCAAAAAACGCTTTAGTTTCAGAAATTGGAGGCCGTTTTTCTGATTGACTAAAAACCAATAACTAACCACTAAAAACCACTGCTCATCCCAGCGGTGTTTTAGTCGGGATGCCCGGTTTACGCGGATAAGCCGAAGGTGTCCGCGCGATTTTCTCCACCACCACTAGATAATGCGGATCAGGAATGCCCGGCAGATGAACCGTCTCGATCTTCGCCAGTTTCCCGCCCAACAGCGTCATCGCCCGTTGTGAATCATGGGCCTCAGCAGCGGCAGTTTCGCCCTTCATGGCGATGCAGCGTCCACCGACTTTCGCCAGGGGCAGCATATATTCCAGCAGACTCGGCAGACGCGCCACCGAACGCGCTAGCACCAGATCATAGCCCGCGCGGTGTCTGGGTAGATGTCCGGCTTCCTCCGCACGGGCATGAAGCGTCGTGATGCCTTTTAATCCCATCGCCTGCACCATATGATCGAGAAACGTGATCTTTTTGCCCGTCGCTTCCAGCAAGGTCAGATATGCGCCGGGAAAAGCCATCGCCAGCGGCAGACCGGGAAACCCCGCCCCGGTGCCAACATCAATCATACGGATGCCGGGATAGGGCTTCATCACCTGTGCAATCGAAAGCGAATCGAGGAAATGACGCACTTGTACCGCTTCCGGCTCGGTGATGGCAGTCAGATTGATATTTTCGTTCCAGGCGGCGAGTTCCCGCGCGTACAGATCGAACTGTTCCACCTGCTGCGGTGTCAGCGAAAGTTGAAAAAGTGCGGCGGCTTGTTCTGCGAGGCTGAGTGTCATGAGGCTGCTTGTCGTAGGGGGCGAATCTGTGACTCGCCCCCGTCGGATTTATTTTTGCAAGCTGTACATTTTGTTGGAATCCGTGACTACTGCGCCAGTCGGATTCGGGCTGATGGTGAAGGTGCAGCTGCTCTTGATGGATTCATTGTCCGTGTCGGGACCGTAATCATCATATCCGTCAGTGATCTTCTGTTTCCAGGTCAGATTGTAGGATACGCCATATGTGCCGGGGGTCAGATGCCCAATCGTCGCAGTATAGAACACCCAGTAACTCTTGCCCGTCGGGCGGCTGATGGGCGACACATTGACATAAACCAGCGGCGCGGTATCCAGCTTGACATCATACTGCGCCTGAGCGATATGATCTTGAACCTGCTCAGGGGTCTTGGCGAACCATGACCAGAAAATCACAATATTGTCGTTGTCATACAGCACACCGGGAGCCGCCCCCGGCAGATATTGATCGCATTCCGCGAATATCACACCGGGTGTAGCCGAACGACCTGAACTGGTGGTCGTTCGTGCGCCGATAACCACAATCGGTTCTGGCGTAGCCGAAGTGGTCGGGTTAATGAATCCACCAAACGGCGACAGAATACTCCCGGTGGTTGTCGTTGTCGTAGAACCGCCGCCCGTATCTTCGCTGTTGACGAGCGCGTTTTGTGGACTGTTACAGCCGTCCTGCACATCATTGACCACGAACGGAGTGGTGCCAGTGCCGGAAGTGCCCTCGCGCGAAATATACACCTTTACGCTGGCGGTTCCGCCTGCTGCGACTGTCGAGCCTGTGTTATAGGCCACCTGATCGCTGACAGCATAGGTTCCATTCACGCTCACACGCCGCACATTGGTCAGCGTACTGCCTGTGCCGCCTGCGCCAGAATACACCTGATAATAAATATCAAAACCAGCGTCCATACTTCCGGAGAAATTCAGGACAGCCTGGGTATCGCAGGCGACGAAAAATATTTGCACATTTGATTCGGCCTGGCTGATGCTTGCGCCGAAAACAGACATTATGATAACCAATAAAATGGGAATCACTTTTCGCATACGGTTCCCTCCGTAACCAAAATTTTCACAATCAACCGCCATGATACCTCAAATTGCCGTAAAACTCAGCCCTGATGTCCGTAAATCGGTGACTAATCGGTGGTTTTCGCCTCTATCCTCCTCTATGCCTGATCCGCGAAAAGGTTGCGTTTCCGCAGCGGCGCAAGCAGGAAACGGCTGATAATCTTCGGACGATTGAGCCAGCTAATCCGCGCCCCGGCCTTATCATTCTTCAGCACCTGTTCCGCCAACCAGGGGGCTACCGTCTCCACCTTGTCCGCCAGTATATTGAAGATGCGCTTGGCACGTTCTTCCTGTCCGGCTTCAACCGTGTTCATCAGCAAGTCCGTTGTGACCATGCCGGGACTGAGATTACTGACTTTTACCGGGAGCGCATTGAGTTCCCTGTTGAATGATTTGCTCAGGTAGCGCAGCGTATATTTGCTCGTCCCGTAAGAAGTATTGCCAGACATGAGTTCACCGCCGCTGCCCAAGCCCTCCATGTTATAAATATGCCCGCCGCCCTGTTCAATCATGCCCTTGATAGCAACATGACAGCCATTCAGCGTCCCCATCAGGTTGGTATTGAACACGCCTTTGATGACATGCGGCTGTAATTCCCAGAAAGACTGTATCCGGTTGTTGACTGCCGCGTTGTTAATCCAGATGTCCACCCGACCAAAACAAGCTTTACTGTTCTCCCACAGGGCTTCAACCTGATGATAATCGCTCACATCGCACACCTGCCCGTAAATTCGTTCCTGCGGGTAGCGCTGCGAGAGATTTTTGAGCGCATCGTTCGTGCCTGCCTGATTGCGCCCACACACCACCACGTTGCAGCCCTGTTGCAGAAAGGCTTCAGCCAGCCCGAATCCGATCCCGCGTGTGCTGCCCGTAATCACCACTGTCTTCATGGGTTCCTCCTCAAATTCCCAACCAACAATTTTGTTGGTTCGCTTGACAAAAAAAGAGCGCTTTCGCCGCTCAGGGAGCAATTCCCCTTAGAAACACATCAATCAATTCTTTCGCCATCTCCAATCGGCTGGTTTCGAGGTATTCATCTGGTATGGTGTGCAGTCCTTCTACTGATGAAAAGATCGCCCCTGCTACCAGACCGATATTTCTGTGCCGGACTTCACCGCGTTCCTGCGCCTGCCGCAGCACCCGTTCCACTGGAATCAACATGCCGTCGTAGGCCAAATTTGCCAGCCGGTCTGCTGCATCCCGTTGTATGGCGGGTAAATCCGAACGCACCATCCGGATAAAATCCATCGGCGGCTGCGAGAGTAACCATGACGCGATACCAATCAACTGCCCACGCAGATCATTCCCGGCAGCAGCGATAGCAGCTTCAATGCCTTGCTGGTGTCGCACCAGATTGCGCTCCATCACCTCGACAAACATCTGCTCTTTGCCGCCTGGTACATGGTGATACAGCGAGGCATGATGAATCCCCGCCGCTTTGGCGATGTCCTTGATGGTCACACTGCCATAACCGCGTTCGGCAAAAAGGCGCTCGGCAGCATCCAGAACACGCTCCCGCGACTCGGAAATTTCAATCATTAATCTGACCCAACCAACAATTTTGTTGGTATTATAGAGGATATAAAAGTGAATGTCAAAGTCGATTTTTGGAGAGAGAATTTCTGGGAAGCTCATTGACTTTGGAGGGTTGGGTTGCACGGTAGAAACAATCATAGTCTCTACCGTGAGTGCTATCTTGCTAACCGCTAATCACTACTTACAACTCATTGCGACCCTGTAACGCACGGCTGAGAGTCACCGCGTCCACATACTCAATATCACCACCGACAGGCAAACCGCGCGCCAGCCGTGTGATTTTGACACCTTTCGTCGCCAACTGCTTCTGGATATACATCGCGGTGGCATCACCTTCCAGGCCGGGATTGGTCGAGATGATGATTTCCAACACCTCGTTGTCTTCCACTCGCTTGACCAGTTCGCGAATCTTCAGATTGTCCGGGCCAATACCGTTCACCGGGGAAATCGCCCCGTGCAGCACATGATACACACCTTGATAGGTTCCAGTGCGTTCAATCGCCAGCACATCCAGCGGTTCTTCCACTACAGCGATCATGTGATGGTCACGATGGGGATCGCTGCAAATCGGACAGGGGTCATCCATCGTGATATTGAAGCACACCGAACAGAAGCGCGTCAGGCTTTTCAGATCGCGCAGCGCCTCGGACAGCTTGAGCGAGACATCATCCGGCGCGCGCAGCAGATAATACGTCAGGCGCGAGGCGCTTTTTGGCCCGATACCTGGCAGGCGGGAAAAGGCATCAACCAGTTTTGTGACTGGTTCGGGAATTGCTTTACTCATGACCGTACAACCTTGAATCGCTCTTTTAAACGGAGGAAAGGCTTTTCGTAAAAACGATAAGAAAATGCAGCCAGCCCGATGGTGAGCAGCATGACCGTCGGATAGGACACAAGCTGGTAGAGTCCCAAGTCCATCGTGCCGTAAAATGTCTTATAAAAGACCAGCAGCAGCAGCGGATGGTACATGTAAATCCCGTAGGAAAGATCACCCAGATATTCCAGCACGGGATGATCGAGCTTCAACGGAAATTGTGGATTCGTGGCTACATTCACGATCAGAATGCCAAAAACAAAACTGGTCGGAATGGTATAGGGCAAACTTTCTGTCGGTTGGATAAAAAGTGCCATCAATGCCACTGCCGCCAAAGAAACACCCCATGCTGCCGGGTGATAAATCCATTTCAGCGCGGAGTTTTTGCCATATAGCAGGCAGGCGAACAAACCGCCTACCGCAATGCAGTCGTAACGCATGGTGCCGATGATTGCGGACAATCCATTCGGTGGCAGCAGCGAAAATCCGATCAGAATCGTACACCAGATGATGATAATCCCGACGAACAGCCGCAATAGATTCGCCCCTGACCGCGCCAGATGCGGAATAATCAGATAAAACTGCTCCTCAATGGCAATCGACCACAGATGTTCCAACGGCGGAAAGGGATAAAACATGGCGTAGGCCACGTTCCCCAGAAAAAACACCATCAGGAAAGTGAACGTCGCGTTGGAAAGCGGGCTGCTGTAACCGGGAATCAGAACCGGCAGCACAAACGCCGCCAGCAGCAAAATCATAAAATACAGCGGCCAGATACGTAAAATACGTCGGAAGTAAAACCAGCGTACAGAAACGGTCTGGGATTTTTCGCGTTCTGCCAGCAGCAGATAGGTGATGAGAAAACCGCTCAATACGAAAAACAGATGAACAGCATCCGTGCCATTAATAAACAAGCGTCCCAATGTATCCGGGAGCAGCGGTGTACCGAACCAATCGCGCGGGCTGTACATGACATGCTGTACCAGAACCGAAATGGCGGCGTAAAAACGCAGGGCATTTAGCCCCTTGAAATGGATTTTCATCTTAAAATAAGCAGCCCTCGCCCTGTGGTGAGGACTGCGAATAGTCTAGCCACCCAGCAGGCCGCTTAAGAGCGGGTTATCGCCCAGGCCGCCTGTAATACCTTCCATCTTTTGCGCCGCCATCGTCTGGCTTTGTTCAACCGCCTGATTCATCGCCAGCACCAGCAGTTCTTGCAGATCACTGAGCCATTCTTCATCGCTGGTGTCAATCATATCCTTGTTGATGCTGATCGACTGCACCCGCTGGTGACCGCTGATGGTGACTTTCACAGCACCGCCGCCAACGGAAACTTCAAGGGTCTGGGTTTCTAGTTCCTGTTGGGCGGTAGCCATATCATCCTGCATCTTCTGGAACTGCTTCATCAGACCACCCATGCCGCCCTGCATCCCACCGGGCATTCCGCCGCCGCCAAATCCGCCGCCGCGTCGTTTAGACATAATGTTTGGTTCTCCTATTGTGAATCTTGATCGTGTTGTTTTTCAGGTCGTTCAAATGGGGTAATTGTCGCGCCCAACTGCGCCCCTTCGGAGAGCAGCGGATCGTTTGGATCAAAAGGCAAATCGGATGAAGACGGATTGGAGCCGCCAGCATCCGCACTTAGAATAACTTTAACCCGCAGCGGGATTTTATGTACAGCGGACAGCGAACGCTCGACCAGTTCCACTTTCGCCGGGTGCTGCAAACGCTCATAGAACAGGTTGTTATCCGTACTGACATAAACCACGTTGCCATCTACCCGCTGTGCCCGGAAATACTGCACCAGATCGGGACCGGTTTTGTTCAGCCGTCCCAATACGCGCAGCATATCATTCCATTTATCGCGAATCAGCGTCACTTCGATCACGGGCGGTGTACCGGGCGGAGTCGCTTCCGGCGGCGGTGGCGCAGGAGCCACCTGCTGCGGCGCAGCAACCCGCTGTGCAGCCTCCACCACCACGACTTCATCTTCTTTCAGACTTTCCAGCAGCGCCAGTTCCAGTGTCAGTTGAGGCTGCCAGCCGCCTTTATAATTATTCACCGCATCATTGAATGTCCGCAGCGCCTTCATCAAACGCCCGCGTTCAATCATCCCCGCCTGTTCCTGAAAAAGTCCCTGGTCTTCATGTGAGGCTTCCACCAGATCAGCGCTGGCAGTCTGCGTCAGCAGCAGCGAACGTAAATGCTCGACAACCTGTTCCCCGAACTGATGCGGATCGGAACCCGAATCCACCGCTGAAGCGATGACATGCAGACCGCGCGCCGCGTCTTCATCAATAATCGCCGCCACCAAGTCCTTAACCGCCGCGATACTGGCGGTGCCGAGGACGCGCTGTACGATGTCCAGTGTAATCACTTCTTCCGGGTCAGCGACTATCTGGTCGAGCAGACTGATGCTGTCGCGCACACTACCCGTACCATTCCGCGCGATCATTTCCAGCGCCGCCCGTTCGATCTGCAAGCCTTCCGACTCCGCGATCATGTGCAAACGGTCAGCGACTTCCATCATCGAAACACGCCGGAACTCAAAGGGCAGACAGCGGCTTTTAATCGTCGCCGGAACGCGGTCAATCTCGGTGGTCGCCAGCACAAAAACAGCGTGCGGCGGCGGCTCTTCCAGCGTTTTCAGCAGCGCATCAAAGGCACTGCCGCTGAAGCGATGCACTTCGTCAATGATGTAGACTTTGTACTTTCCTTCACCGGGAGCAAAAGCGATTTTGTCGCGCAGATCACGCACATCATCCACGCTAGTGTGCGATGCGGCATCAATCTCGATCAGATCGAGGAAGCGCCCTTCATTGACCGCCACACAGGTCGCGCATTCATTACACGGACGGTTATCCGGGTCTTCGTTCAGGCAGTTGATAGCCTTCGCCAGCAGACGAGCCGAAGTCGTTTTCCCTGTACCGCGTGGGCCGCTGAACAGATAGGCATGACGAATACGCCCGGTCTTGAGCGAATTGCGCAGCGTGCGCGTAATATGCTCCTGACCGATCATGTCGTCAAATGTACCGGGTCGCCACTTCAGATATAAAGCTTGTTTAGGCAATGTGTATGACCTCCGCGCAGGAGTCTAACATTGATTGGGGGGGTAGGCAATAGAATGACAATATGCCCATTATAGCCGATTAGAACGCCCGTTTCCAGATCAGATAAGTCCTCTTTAAATCAACTTCCGCCGGGAAACGGCTGTCAGATGAGAATCGCGTCATAATATCATCCCTGTATACTGGCTGCGGTGTTATAATGGTGCAGGTTGTTCAAAGTGAGAGGAAAAATATTATGCCCAGTCTAGGTGGCGGCGAACTTCTGATTATTCTGGTGATTGTATTGTTGCTGTTCGGTGTGGGTCGTGTTTCCAGGATTGGTGGCGAACTCGGTTCAGCCGTCGCCAACTTCCGCAAAGGCTTGGAAGATGGCTCCAAGAAGGACAAGCCAGTTGAAACCAAACCCGGTGAAGCCCCGGATTCAAAAGTCGGCTTCTAAGCTGACCGAATCGTCATAGGGGGCGCAGACTTGCCGCGCCCCGTTGATTTTCTAGCCGCTTAACTGACGGATTTCGCGTTGAATATCCACCAGGGGACGGTGGGTAACGCCCCGGGGAACCTTCAGATTAAAGACATTAATTTCCTTGTTTAGGCGCGCAGCATCATCACTTAAGCGTTGATGAATGCGCTGCCAGTTGATTTCCGCCTGTGTGTAGCGCAGCGGGTCTGTCAATGCCGCCTGATACGTCCGGTAAGCGCGTTTTAGGCTCTCGCGCCACTGTGTTTCCTTGGCTTCCAAATCCTTGCCATACATAATCCATTCGGGAGCCATCCCGTTATCCCGCAGAATCTTGAAAGCCATCTGCAACTGTTCCGGGGTGTTTGGGTCATCCTCCAGGTTGAGCGGTTTGCCCTCGCCCGGTAAATTATCGAACTCGCCCTCTTCCATCGCCTTACGAATCTGCCGGTCAATGTACGTGCCCCAATCTGCCATCATCATCTCCTGATTGAAAATCTATAGAGCATAATCGGTTTCAGAAATACATTCGCCGTTCTATATTCAAAAATTTATGTGTGATGGCAGTCGTTCGAGCGTTCCAGTATCCAGCGGGTGCCGCCGTCAGGTTTATACCAATGCGTAATCGACGTGCGTCTGATCTCCGGCGCGGCACCAACCTGTAAATTAGCTTCTCCATAGCCGAAGAAAAACATGAACGAAGTCTGGATAACCGCTCCGTGAGTCACGACGAGGATCGTTTTTCCATCATGTTCCTCAAGGATGCGGTTCAGCGCCTTATGAATTCGCAGCGTGAACTCGATACGGCTTTCGCAGCCTTCAACAAAATGATAATACGGTTTTTGCACAGGGGTCAGACTGTTCCAGCGCGACATGAATTCATCGTCGCTTAACGTCCCGTCCTCACTGCGCCATTCTTCGAAATCCTTGTCAGGAATAATCGGCTGTCCCAGCACCGGAGCGATCATCTGCGCCGTTTCCATTGCCCCGCGTTCACTGCTGGAAATCAACACATCCGGCTTGATTTCCCCGCTGGCTAAACGGTCACGCAGTTTTTCAGCTTCCTTGACCCCATCCGGCGATAATCCCTGATTCTGCTTGGGATATTTCCCGTCCACCAGATCATAAATATAGTCCGCGTGCCGGATCAGATACAAATGTGTCAATCTATAAGCCCTTCTACACACAATGTGGCATCGGTGGATGGTAATTTGAGACGAAGTTTTACTTTAAATCCCTCTGCGTTTTCTCTGCGTCCTCGGTGTCTCGGCGGTTCAATTTTGTCTTCACATGCCTAACCTACGGCAAATTCACCGGCGCTTCAATGCGGAAAGTGGACTGCACCGCGCCTTTATCATCTGCCAGCGTTACAACATCCCCGGCGGTTCCAAAAGCGGCCTTCTGGCGATTCCAGAACAGCAGAATAGACGTGTTCGAGCCAACCCGGCTGGCAACCGTGATGACCGCGTTCGCAAACAGGAATTGCTCAGAGAACGTGTACTGGTCGCCTGCCGAATTGGTCAGCGTCCAGCCCTTCAGATTCACGGTATTGCCCACATTGCGGATAACTACTGCCTCGGAGGTCACATCACCGGGATTTTGCACTTCGACAATTTGCACCGCTGCGTTGACCGCTGTGGGTGGCAGGGTAATCGTTGGGCGCACGGTAGTCTGTGCTTCGGCGGTTGTCTCGGCGCCGACTTCCGCTGTTCCTTCCGCCGTCACATTTTCGGGCGGAGCTTCTGTCGCGATGTCTTTCGCCGTCAGCGTACAACCTTCCAACGGGATAATCAGCACATCGCCAATTTGCAGCAGGGCGGCTGTTTCTTCATTCAAGCCATTGACAGTCATCACCTCATTGCCATCCGCGCCATACTGCTCCGCGATACCAAACGGCGTATCGCCTTCCTGAACAGTATGCAGAATACATCCGGGCGGGAGCGCCGTTGCTGTGCCTTCCAAACCGGGGTTTGCGCTCAAAGCTTGTGCATCAAGAGTGTTGACCGGAATATCTACGCCTGAGCCGGAACTTTGCGTAGGGATCAAACCTGTCGGCAGCGCACTGATCGAACCCGGTAACGGTGTCGCCGTAATAATTTTGACAATTGGTGTGGCATTGGGATCAGTCGTAGATGTCACCAGAATGGGTACAGTAATGACGACCTGGCTCTGCGGCAGCGGCTGCGAGCCGGTGTTCATCACCGTATTCACCACATAAACCACGCCCAGCGTGACTAAGACATTTAAAACCAGAATCGAAATTAATGTTCGCCGCCGCATAAGTCCCTCGATTTATTTTCTATATCCACCTCGTCCCCCATAATTGTGAATGGTATCACATGCTGAAAAAGTGAGCAACGCGCCCGGAGAAAAATGACACTTTCGCCTCCATGCCCTCCCTGTGTTATGCTCTCCCGACAGCATCATTTTCGACCAGGAGGAATCACATGACCCAGAATACATGGACAGCCGTTGACGATTACATCAGTGATTTATTCATCCCCTCCGATCCCGTATTGGATGCCGCCCTTCAGGACAGCACCGCCGCCGGACTGCCTGCCATGAACGTCGCGCCTAATCAGGGTAAGCTGTTGATGCTGCTGGCGATGAGTCATGGCGCAAAAACCATTCTGGAAATCGGCACCTTGGGCGGCTACAGCACCATCTGGCTTGCCAGAGCGCTCCCACCCGACGGACATCTCATCACGCTGGAACTGAATCCGGCCTATGCCGAAATTGCCCGCAATAATATCGCCCGCACCGGATTAGCCGATAAAGTCGAAGTGCGTGTTGGCCCAGCCAATGATAGTTTGGCGGAACTCGCCGCGCAAAAAGCCGATTTTGACCTCATCTTCATCGATGCGGATAAACCCGGCAACCCGGAATACCTAACATGGTCGCTCAAACTGTCCCACAAAGGAACCCTGATTATCGGGGATAATGTCGTGCGCGAAGGTGCGGTTGTCGATGCTGCCAGCACCAATGCCAGCGTGCAGGGCATACGCCGCTTTAATGAAATGCTCGCCGCCGAGCCGCGCGTCACGGTCACGGAAATCCAAACTGTCGGCAGCAAAGGCTATGATGGCTTCGCGTTGGCCTTGGTCACGGGCGAGTAGCGGCTACTGATCGAGTACCACCTGAGCCGCTTTCCGCAGAAAGCGTTCGGCTTCCGCCCGTTCCTGATAAAACCGGGTGTTATTGTGGTGGCGCAGTTGAAGCAGATTCTTATATATCCCTGTCAGCCGGACATAAGCGAACCAACGGGCATTGGGGTGATACAGCCATTCACTGAAGGAGGAGAGTTCGATAATGCGTGGGTCGAAGTCGGTCATGTGCGTGAAATCGACCAGAAAATGAACCGGGTTATTAATCACGGCACTCACGCATACCGCGATGACACTGCGCATTTCATCAACACTGACACTCCCATTGTAGCTGACAGATAAAACATGCGGTTCTTCGATCCAGTGGACATCGGCTGGCATAAGACTAATGCGCTCCAGTTAATTGGGTCTGGGTGAACCATCGTCCCGTTGGATACGAGGCACTCCGGGCGGACGGGAACCGTCTCGTACACGGGGCGGCGTTTCAGTGTTCGAAACGTTCTGTGTGCCAAATTGTGGAGCGGGTGCGCCCTGAGTCGTGCCGTTACTGTTCTGAACGGTTTCATGATAAACCGAAAGATACTCAACAATCGCCTGCCGCTGGCGCTGGGCTTCGCTGTCCCGTTTGGCCTGCTGCGCTCGATCCTGCCGCCGGGAAATTTCCTGCTGAATCTGCTGCGGCTCATGGACTTGTCTAAAAACTTTGGCGTTCTTCGCTTCGGTTCCGGTCAGCAAAAGCTGCACATCACCGATTTTCAGCAGGGTGTTGAAAAAACCATGAACCTCGGTTTTGATGTTATCCACCTGCGCCAGTGAAAACTGATCTTTTTCATCCTGCAAAAATAAGGGGCGCTTGTGAATGATGATAATGGTCTGGTCGCCCACAATATACAGATCATTCCGCCAGTCCCAATCCGCCAGATACATCAGAAATGCGCCCAACCCCATAATCAATATCCCGATAGGGTTGATAAACAGTATGATCAATCCCGCCAGCGTGACGGCTCCCGGCAGAAATACATGCTGCGTCCACACCGCATAATGTTTGCGATAAACCGTCTCGCCTTTTTCGTTGGTGAATTTGGTGCTGAGGAAACCGGAACCGCTGCCCTGTGGCTTGCTGATATGAGTAGGCGGCGCACCTGGCGCTCCACCCTTGTCGCTGCTCAGGAACTTGCTGACCTCGGCCTTAATCGCGTTGCGCGTGGCCTTTTGCTCTTCCTGCGCCAATCCTTCCTGAAGCATTTTACGCTGGTCAAAAATCTTTTTCTGAAGGTCTTTTGGATTCGCAACCTGGTTGAGAATCATATTCTGCGTATCGCCAGATGTCTTGATAACCAGCGTGCCATAACCCACCAACCGCCCAATAAAATCTCTGAGCGGTGGCAGCACCACGCTGATTTCGTGGATGCTGTCCAGCGACACTTCATTGATGTCTTTGTTGAAGGTAATAATCGTCTGCCGGATGTTAATGATGCGCCGATCGGTAATGATGAACAAATCATTGCGCCATTCGGCATACACATAAACGGCAAAAACGATAAGTCCCACGCTGCCCAGCAGGGCGAAAATAATCCAGGGAACACCGGGGACGGTAGCATTAAAACTGGCGTATGCGACCCACAGCGCGATAAACGAGAGCATAATCCACACGATGCGTCCGGCAACGGACCACCAGTGGCGGTGAATTTGCAGCAGCACCGCCTCATTATCGCGCACAGGCTTAAGCGCCTTCAGTTGTGGGACAACGGCGGCGGGCGGCGGGGCGGTGGGACTCAGATTTGCTTTAATATCGGGGTGATAGGATAGAAGCACCTGCATTTGCTGCCGCGCGACGAACAGGACAATCGACGCTTCAGCCATTGTCAGGGTCAGGGCAGATGGGGCTTCACTAAATAATGAGGCTTCGTTGATGAATTCGTTAGCCTTCACCTGACCAAAAGGCCGCTCGATGCCATCCGTACCCGTCTGGGTCAGTGACGCACTGCCGGAGATGAACATGATTAAACCCGGTGGCGATGTACCCTGACGGTAAGCCACTTCCCCGGCTTCAAAACGCAAAATCTGGGTGATTTCTGCCACCCATTCTAGTTGCTGGGGTGTCAGGCGAGCAAACAAGGGCAGCCGCCCGACGTGTGTAAGGATGAAGCGATCAGCCATATCGAAAGACTATTCCGCCTTTTTTCACCTTGCCAACCTATTGTAACTTATTTCCTGTTATTTGTAGATGATGAGTAGATTTTGAATAGATTAGAGAAACAGAATAAGGCCAATCACCAGTTCAAACACGCCGCTCAAAATATAGGTGCGTTCCAACGGCGGACGGTCAAGATAGGTCGAAATCAGCCGGATGACAAAAATCCCCAGCCACACCAGCCCAATCACCTGATAGGCCGCCGCCTGATTCAGAATGAGCGCTCCCGCTCCCATCGCCAGCGAAGGCCCACCAAATGCAGTGCGAATTTCCGCCCGCGCAGTCGCATTATCCGGCTTGATATGTGCCAGTTCAGCGGCAGCATACGGCTGCACAATCGCGTACACCCCAAACAGAATCAACAGAATGCAGGCGACGATATTCAGAAATGCTTCCAGGCTCATAGTTCTCCCCTCGCTAAAAAATAACCGCCGACGAAACAAGTGATGTTGGATACTGGAACTCCAACAGAACATCACTTGTGCCTCCGCTTCAAGCTGCCGTACAGTGAAGTTGTATCCATCAATTCTACCTCTTTATCAATCTGATACAGCGGCTGGCACGAGGTTATTTTATTATGCTCGTTTTTATTTCTTATTCCACGCACGATAAAGATTTCGTCAACGACATCTGCACTTATCTCAAGCGCCTGAATATTGATTATTGGATCGATGAACATAAAATCAAAGGGGGGCAGGACTGGCAGGACAGCATTCGGAAAATCTTGCCGCGTATTGATGTCGTCTTATTCTGTGTCTCGGATGCCGCCCTGAAATCCGACAATGTGAAATGGGAACTCGAACAGGCGCGGCTTCATCACAAGAAAATCCTCCCGGTGAAGGTAGGCCCCTGTGAAGCCACTATTCCCGGCATGGAAAATATTTCCTTTATTGAGCTTTACGAACAAAAATCGCTGCTGAGTGCCTTAAACAAACTGGCGGACAGCCTGCGCAATTATGATCAGGATACCCACCGTGAACGTCCCCCGCGCATCTTCATCAACTATCGTCAGGGCGCGGACTCCAACGATCAGGAATTAGCGGAATATCTGAACGACGAATTAACCAAACAGGGTGCCGATGTCTGGCTGGATATTTTCGAGCTAGGACAGGGCGCTTCGTGGGGGCAGACTATCAAACACGGCATTGATACCTGCGATTGGATGTTGCTGATTGTTTCGCCCACCTCCATGCGTTCGCGCCGTGTGGATGCCATCTGGCGTGAATTTATCAATCAGGGCAAGGAAGATAATCTGATTCTGATTATCAGCAGCCACACACCTATCAACTTCAAACTCCACCGCTGCCCCTATGCCGATTTCAGCGAAGACCGTTCAGATGGCTGGAAACAGCTCATGACCTTGCGCAACAGTCGCGATATGAAGCTGCTGCCCTATATTCCGGATGAAAAGCTGCCCGAACCCAATCAACCGCTGGATTGGCACAAAGATCATGGAGCGCTCTATCTCATCAGCCCGCAAACCATCCAGCCGCGTCACAAATTTACCAAGCCCGAAGCCATGATCGACAAAGCGCGGCAGGAAATCTGGGTCAGCAGCATTTCCATGACTAAAGTTGCCCAATGCGATTTTGTGCCATTTTTGAATTCCGCCGCGGCCAGAGTTAGCCTGCGCCCACTCGTTCGCTTCCTGCTGCTCGACCCTGATGAACAACTCGTGCTGGAAGAAGCCAGTGCTTATCTCGGTGTTGAAGCCAGCGACTTGAAGACGCGCATCCTCTTTTCGCTGGGTCTCTTAAAACAATTCAAGGCACAAGCTCTCGTTGCCGATCAGGTCGAAATCCGCGTCACGCGCCATCGTCCATCCAGCGGCTATCTCATCATCGACCCGGAGCATGACGAAACTGGCGCAATGACCGTCGCGCCCTATCTGCATCACATTGACAATGCGAAAATGTACCGCACGGGCAAATCCAAAAATGACCTTGAATCGCCCTTTATTTATCTGACTCGTCTGAGCGAACGCCAATCCTTCGAGGTATTTTGCGAGGATTTCAAACGCGCCTGGGAAAAAGCTCGCCTCTGGCCGGACGGTCCTTATCCCTTAAATCCGGTCATTGAATAGACCGTAACCCACCTTCACACCTATCATCCCGGTGGTGAATCGCCATCAGGTAACTTCATCCACCGGGAACTGCGCCTGCACCATCTCCACATAACGCGAGAGATAGCGAATCAAATCCTGCCGTTCGGACGGCGTGACCAGACTGAAAATAATCCGCACCTGTTCCATCAAATCCACCTGCACCGCCAGAAAGCGTTCCTGTCCAGCCGCTGTCAGCAGCACCTCGACAGAACGTCGATCAGTTATGCTTTGTTCGCGTTCCACCAGCGGCGGGTCAAGCGCTTCCAACCGTTTCACCAACCCGGTCATCGTCGCATTCGTCAGGTGATGAATCCGCGCGATTTCACCAATCGGGCAGCGTCCGCCCTGTTCAACCAGAGTCTTGAGGACATAAAACTGAGGGGGTGTCAGGTTATGCGCACTCATATAAGCCGCCAGCCGTTTTTCACCATCCAACACAATGGTAAACAACAGCGACCATAAAGTATTCACATCCTGATCGAGTTGAGCCATTTCTGCAATCATGTTTTCAGCATAGTACCTATCGCTAATCACACTGTCTTTTTATCCGGCGTGCAAAGGAAGTTTCACCGTGAAGGTACTCCCTTTGCCCAGTTCACTTTCCGCCGTAATCGTACCGCCATGCGCCACAACCATCTCTTTTACAATCGCCAATCCCAACCCTGTCCCGGCACGATTAGCCGAACGAGCATCATTGGAACGATAGAAACGCTCAAAAATGTGAGGTAAATCCTCTTTGGAAATTCCGATTCCCTCGTCTTCAACCGTAAGAATCAGATTTTCCTCAGTCACAGTCGTTCGAACCCGGATTTGCTCGCCATCCGGCGTGTAATGAATGGCATTCGTAATCAGGTTGACAATCACGCGCTCGCACTTACGCTCATCGAGCTGTGCCAGAGGTATATCAGGAGTCAGCGAAATAGACAATTGCACATTTTTACTCTGTGCTACCAGTTCATACTGTTGGAAAACTTTCGTCACTAAATCGTTGAGATTAACAGGCTCCAGATTGAGGGACACCAATCCCCGATCCAGTTCCGAAAGACTGCGCAAATCCAGAACCAGATCCCTCAGATGCTGGATTTGATCTTCCAGCAAAGCCACGTGATCGGTCATACGCTCCGGTGTCTTCTTGAGCAGATACAGCCGCGTCCCCAAGGAAGTGATTGGGCTGCTCAGGTCATGGACAGCATTGGCCACGAAGCGCGTTTTGAAGCGTTCCAGGTCTTTCAGATAGGTAATGTCGTGGGCGCTCAATAAAATGGCAGCGTTCTCGTCATCCGTCTCATTAATCGAAATCAACGCCAGATCAAGGTCTATCTCCTGGCCTTCTTCATTCGTGACACGCGCTTCACTGCGTTTACTCCCGCCATCCTGAATAATCACCGCCAGCGCTTCCGCCAGCATAACGGCCTGCTGACTATCCGACACAAGCGTCAGGAAATCTTCAATGGCCGTTGAAACGCGATCACCGAACATCTTTTGGAAAGCGGGGTTCGCCGTTTGAATCTGACCACGATGATCGGTGAGCACAATCGCGTCACTGATATTGTTCAGGATCGCCTCGATTTGCTCTTTGGCGCGGCTCAGTTCAGCCGTCCGTTCTTTCACGCGCTGTTCAAGCTGTAAAGTATATTGCTGAATTTCCGCTTCCAGGCGCTTGCGTTCAGTGATGTCCTGTGCCACCCCATAAAAGCGAATAACACGGTTTTGTTGGGCATCCCATTCCGGTTGCCTGCTCAGATATAACCAGCGCATCTCCCCACTCTTGGTAACGATGCGGTATTCGCCCGCTGTGATCGCGCCTTTGAGGGTTTTCTCGACATCCTGCGCCGCCTTTTTAATATCGGCTTCATGATACAGGACATAGCTCGTCTCTAATTCTTTCCATGTATAACCAGTGGTGCGTCTGAACGAGTCCTCGGTAATCCAATTCTGGACAAGACTTCCGTCTTCCCGAACATCATAGGCGAAAGCATAATCGGACATCAGGCCGGATACAGTACGATACCGATTCTCACTCTCGCGTAAATTCGCTTGCGTCTGCTTTTGGGTAATCAGGTTGCCCAGCAGGTTGCCATATAAAGCCAGCAAATCAACCGTATACGAACGGGGCGGCTGATGCGTGAAATAATTATCCGTAGAGAGAAGCCCAACCCCTTCTGTGCCATTCCACAGGATAGCCAGAGCATCCCACCCAGTGCCCACAACTTCCCCTGCTGCCTTCAGATTGACATTCTCGTAAAATTTGGCTCGTATTCCCTCGCGCACAAGCTCCAGCTCGCGTGAGTCGTCGGCCATATGCCACTTGAGGTGACGTTCATCACGAATACCGCCACTCTCATCCGTACCGTAAATGCCCATCAAATTATGCTTTTCGTCGAACAGGAACAAGCCCAGGCGTTCAAAGCCCAGTTTGCGCACGCCCAGATCAACCGCCCGATAATACAGGTCATCCAATGTCTGTACGCTGGAAAGTTCCAGACTGATTTCATGCAGGGTACGCAGCCGCTCCTGAAATTCCGTCGCGACTTCTTCACTGTCGCGCAGCGCTTCTTCTGCCCGTTTACGCTTCAGGATATTGCCCAGCAGCGAACAGTAAATGACCAGCGACTCCTGCTGAGTCGGGTCAATTGCGCTGTCACTAATCGCCGCGTCATTCGAGAAAATGCCAATCGGTTCATCGCCAATACGGATAATAGTCGTCGCAATCCACCCGGAACCAATCGTTCGAATACCCTCGCCGTCCCACGATGTCTGCCTCCCATCCTGCGTGACCCACCAGGGATCGCCATACCGCCTGACCAGTTCCGGGTTATCGTTGAGTAAAATCTTCAGGGCACGCTCATCAGTGGTTTGTCCCTTGTCATCCGTGCCATAGGTTCCAATCAGGCACTCCTTGACCGAATCCAGCATGAATATCGCGCAGCGTTCAACCTTTAGTTTCTCCCGCGCCAATTCCACCGCCCGCAGGAAGAAAGTATCGGTATCTTCAATCGTAATCAGTTCATCCGCAGCCTCTACAACACCTCGTAATCCGCGCGTAATGGCCTGTTCGCGTTTTTCTGCTCGTGTTCGCTCCGTAATGTCGACCCCCACACCGATGATGCTGGTAATCTGCCCATCAGATCCTCGGAGCGGCGTATAAACCACATCAAAAACGATAGGCCCAACATCATGCGGCGCTCGCGACAGTTTCCCCTCCATTGCCTGACGCACCAGATCGACAATATTTGGATAATCCTTGTAAACATCGTAAGCGGATCGCCCGACCACTTCCCCCGGCTTCAGCCCCAATTTACTCAGCCCTTGCCCTTCCGAGAGTGTGAACACACCTTCAGGATCCAGACTAAACAGAATCACCGGGGCATTGGAGATGATCGCGCGTAATCGTTCTTCGCTCAGGCGCAGCGCATCTTCCGCCCGTTTGCGTGTGCAGAGATGCCCTAACGCTGTACCGTATAAGGTCAGCAGTTCCAATTGATAGGGCGGCATCGGTTGGTGATGAATCAGGTTATCTGCCGAAATGTAGCCGATGATTTGCCCTGCGCTCTGCATAAACATCACGGCATTCCAACCCTCACCGACCATCTCATTTTTCTCGTCGTATAACCGTCCCGAATCGGTCACGAACAACAGCTTGTCTACGCTGATGGGCATATTCGTTGGGCGATTCAGTTCATCATTAACCAGGGTGCGTATATGCCGCTCATCGCGCGTTTGCCCAGTTTCATCGGTTCCAAATGAGCCGATTTTATAGGCCGGGTCTTTGTCCAGGAACCACAACCCCATCCGGTCAAAACCCAACCGTTCTCGCCCTAATTCGACTGCCATACGGCACAAATCATCGAACGTGTCCGCTTTGGACAGCTCAATACTCACCTCATAAAGCACACGCAGATATTTTTGGAACTCACGGGCGCTTTCTTCACTCTCGCGCAGTGCTTCTTCTGCTTTCTTCCGCGCGGTGATGTTCTGCCCCAGAATCATCCCGTAAGCGATTTCGCCCTGTTCATTGTGTAACGGGACATAATGGTATCGGTAAAACAGATCACCAAAGGGAATTTCGGCTGAAAAAGTCTTTCCTTCCAGCACTGCTTTCATGTTCGCTTCAAATAATTGGCTGATTTCCGGCGGGAAAGCTTCGTAAAGTATCTTGCCGATCATCTGGTTAGCAGTCGTATAACCAGCGTTTTCCACTTCCGGCCCATCCACCAGGACGAAGCGCAAGTCACGGTCATATAAAATGATCACACTATCGGGCAGATTTTCGACCAGCATCCGGTAGCGCTGTTCGCTCAGACGCAGCGCTTCTTCCGCTGCCATGCTCTCCGTGATGTTACGGTTCATCCCCAACAGGCCGATAACTTCGTTATTCGCATCCCGCAGCGGAATCATGCTGCCAATGACCCAGCGGCGCTGGTCGCCACTCCAGGGATACTCCTCTACCACATCCAATTGGGCTTCGCCGGATTCCATAACCGCCTGTTCCTGCGCGTACCAGGATTCCACCACCTCACGCGGGAAGAAGTCAAAGTCGCTTTTCCCGATCAAATCCTCCTGCCGGGTGACATTTAGCAGCCGCATCGACACGGCATTATTCAACAAAAATCGGCTTTGACGATCCTTGATATAGATATTCTCCGGCAAATTATCAATGAGTGTGCGCAGCAGATTTCGTTCGCGGGAAAGCGTTTCTTCCGCCACCTTGTGCTCGGTAATATCCCGGCTGATACCCACAATCCCAATCACCTGCCCCTGGGCATCCCGCAGCGGAATTAAACTTTCGCTCACCCAGCGCCGTTTCTCCGTCCGCCAGGGTTGGTAGACTTCGCGTTCCAGAATCGGCGCATTGGAATCCATGACGGCTTCTTCCTCAGCACGCCATCGTTCCGCCAGGTCCTTTGAAAAGAAATCAAAATCGCTTTTGCCCGCCAGCTCCTCCTGAGTCACTACCCCCAGCGAGCGCATGGACACAGCGTTATTGAGCAAAAAGTGACTGTCCCGGTCTTTGACATACACAATATCCGGCAGATGGTCAATAAAAGCACGCAGCAAATTCCGCTCGCGCGACAGTGTTTCCTCTGCCTGCCTACGATCTTTCAATTCCTGAATTGAGCGTTTCATGGCTCGTCTGATGACGCGGTTGGATGTATTTTGCAGCGCCGCCGCCCCCGCCAGAAAAAAAGTGGTCGCAATCCATGCCGTCATCGGCTGCTGTGCCACAGGGGATGGAGACGCTATAGTGCCATTTCCCACCGCCAGCACCATCACGAGTCCGGCAGCGATACTGCTGATAATGACCGCGAAGCTGCCCCGCCTGCCGAGCAGCAGCCCAGCGATCACCATCACCATCAGATAACCGGGGTAGAAATTCGAACGAACCCCGCCGCCTCTCCAGGCCAGCGCCGTAATAAAGACCCAGCTCGCACAGACCACCAGAAAACTGGCAGCCCGAACCCACCCCCGACGCGCTAAATAGACAGACAATACCACGACGATAGGTTGTCCCAAAAGGAACACATAAAAATAAGTGCTGCCAATTGCTAAGGGCCATACCAGCGGTAGTAACGAGGCTGACAGCGCGAGCACAGTGAGAGTCGTGACGACATAATAGAGCAGTTGCGCCCGGACGGTCTTGTCCTCGTCGTTTTCAAATACAGGTGGTGTTAAAAAATTTCTAAGTCGGGAATACATAACGGATTGTTCCCCTTAGGCGGCATCTGCTATTAAATCTATTTGCGCTCTCTTACCCCCTATAATGAAGTGTAACTTTTTTCCTCAAAGGCCGCTATAGCATTACAGATAAAATTTACACTTAACGCATAATGTCTCATAATCGGGCATCGTAGGGACGCGATATATTGCGTCCGCCGCTCAGACAATCGGGCGCATGAATCCAATTCACGCGCCCGACACATCCTCAATCAAATTCCGCCAGCACCTTGCGCGAAATCACCAATCGTTGAATCTCGCTCGTGCCTTCGCCAATCGTCATCAACCGCTGATCGCGATACATCCGTTCCACCGGAAATTCCCGGCTGTACCCATAGCTGCCATGAATCTGAATCGCATTGCGGCACACGCGCTCGGCAACCTCAGTCGCCATCAATTTCCCCATCGCCGCCGCCTTGCTGAAATCCTTGCCTTCATCCTTCTGCCACGCCGCCCGATACACCAGCAACCGCGCCGCCTCAATCTCCAGCGCCGCATCCGCGATCATCCACTGAATCGCCTGATGCTCCGCAATCGGCTTGCCGAAGGTTCGCCGCTGCTTGGCATATTTCACGCCTTCCTCAAAAGCCGCCCGTGCCAAACCCACGCTCAACGCCCCGATGCCGATACGTCCCCCGTCCAGCGTTTGCATCGTCTGGTGAAAACCACGCCCTTCCGGCCCCAGAGTCGCATCCAGCGGCACACGCACCTCATCAAAACTCAACATCTGCGTCGGAGAGCCTTTCAGCCCCATCTTCTTTTCCGGTGCATGAATCGTCAGTCCATCCGTCCCCGGCTCGACCAGAATCATGCTGAAGCCGCGCGTGCCAGCCTCTTTATCCGTCCGTACCAGCGTCACAATCACTGGAGCGAAGCGTGGATTGGTAATCCATGCCTTGCTGCCATCGATAATCCAGCTATCGCCTTCTTTGACCCCCGTCGTTCGGACACCACCTGCCAGATCAGAACCCGCGCCCGGTTCGGTCAGTGCCAGCGAACCCAACACCTCGCCACTCGTCAGTTTTGGCAGATAACGTTCCTTCTGCTCCTTTGACCCCCACAGGCTGATCGGTGTGCAGCACAGGCCGTTATGCGCCGCCAGTGAAAGCGCCGTTGAGCCACACGCCCAGCCCAATTCCTCCAGCGCAATGGCCACGCTGATCGTATCCAATCCCGCCCCGCCGTATTCCTCCGGCACCTGCAACCCCGTCAGGCCGAGTTCTGGCATCTTGCGGATCGCCTCCCAGCGCATTTCGCCCGTTTCGTCCACCTCACCAGCGTAAGGCTTAATCTCCTTCGCGCAAAAATCCCGCACCGCGCGCTGATACATCTGCTGTTCTTTCGTCAGTTCAAAATCCATACAACCTCGCTTTTGTAATTCAATTCATCTACGGGACAGCATTTTCCAAAAATACTTTATATTCGATTGTGACATTTAGCACTATACACGCCGGAAAAAGAATATTACACTGATTATAATGTGGTTGAATTTTTAAATACCTGATCTGAATGTCGGTATTTCCCCCTAAAAACGTCGTTTTCCACTGACTATCCATATTCAGTCGTCCGTATTTTAATCAATCCTTCGGTTTCTCAGTTCCAATCAGCAGTGCGAGTGTCAATTCAAGGCAGTTCTGAATGAAAGCGAGTCAGAAATGTCATTTATCAAGCCGCACCAATATCAGATTGATAACACCTATCGGCAGGATCGCATGATAGAAGCCGAGCAATCACGTCTTGCTGCTGTCGCCCGGGGAGCAATCATCCCGCCTGATGCAGCTTTGCAGCTCTGCCAGAAAGTTCGTCAGGAATTGGCTGGTCAATTCTACCGGCCACGCGCATGGGTGTGTAAAATCTGCGCGAGTCGCGGGCAGAATGGCATCCCGGTGCGTCTGAACACCAAAACTTCCGAGTCCTGCCGCTGCGCTACAGTCAACCTCCGCTACCGGAAAGCCATTTAATCTCCTTCGCGCAGAAGTCCCGCATGGATATATCTGCTGTTCCTGCGTCAGTTCAACATCGATCCAGTACCTCTGATTCTGCTTTTTGCGTCATTATAGATGCTTCATCGCAGACAAACAGTCAGACCATATAGCCGATTTGCACGAAAGACGCGGAATCCAGAAGGGACATGATGAGCCTGGACAACGAGCTTCAGCCCATTGCCTGTGTTCAAGGTTTGAAAAACCTCACCTGTAAAACAGGTGAATAACAGGTGTTACGGGGAAAACGGCGACTTTGAGGGAGCCAACCGCCGGGATAAACCACCGTGAAGCATTAATCGTAACAGCGACACCCGGTTTTTAGGTTTTGCGACGGCAACAAAAAAGGGCGTGGTAATGAAACCATGCCCTTTTCATTTACAGGAAGGCCGTTGAATTAGCCTGCGGTGGCCTCAGCGGTAGCTTCAACCGTCGGAACGGTGGTCGGCGCTTTGGTCGCTGTTGGCGGCACGGGCGTACTGCTGGGCGGGACTGCTGTCGCCGTCGGGGGTACGGGTGTCGCAGTGGGTGGCACGGGTGTATTGCTCGGCAGCGGGGTCGCAGTGGGCGGCTCCGGTGTATTGGTCGCCGTCGGTGTATAAGTCGCGGTGACTTCCGGCGTGTTGCTGGGCGGCAGCGGTGTGAAGGTTGGTGTCGCGGTGGGCAGCGGAACCTTCAATCCGGCGAGTACCTGGAATGTGCCGAGCGCCTTCACCAGATCATCATGCGTGACCTGCGAGTCGTCCTTATTCAGATCGACATTGGCTTCAAAAATGCGCAGGTTGGCGGCGTAAACTTTGTTATCCGGGCCGTTCAGCAGCAGCGCGAGACCGCTGTTAGGATTACCGTCAGCATCGGTGTAGGTATAGGCCACCGAGAAACCGCTGATGTCGCCGCGTGTGACCGGGGCAACACTGGTCACGCTGACTCCGGCGCGTGTGCCTTCTGTCCATGTCTTGGCGGCAGCTTCGTCCAATGGCGCGGATACAGACAGGGTTTCGACGCGCATACTGGTCTTGTCACCGTTCATGCTGGCAGGCAGACCGGGAGCGCTGTCCGCCAGTGTCCAGGACGATGGGAAGCGGATGACATAATTCTGAATGGGATCGAAATAAGCCTGCCAATCGGTGGGTGTCCCCGCGAATATGCGGTAGGGCTTGAAGCTGGCGACTTCTTTGTCCGCCATATATTTGAGCAGGTCAATCTGGTTATCGGGCGTGACAACGCGAACACTGTAGACCCAATCGGTGTCGTACCAGGAAATCTGACGCGCCAGGAAGGTCTGTCCGCGTGCGTTGCGCAGCTCAAAGTCGATAATCAGTTTATCACCGACGACATTACGGGCAGTTTCCAGCGGGCTGCGGTAGTTACTCCAGCTCTGGTTGAGGGCGGCGGTGGTGTAAATCGCATCCAGTTCATCCATGCTCGTCAGCGGCGTGGGGCCGACCTGAAGCGATACCTGAATGACGCTGAAAATATCGGCGTTGTTCATGGTGACTTCCGCGCCGTCAGCTTTAATGGGCTGCGTGCCGATTGTCCAGCCCGTCGGTTCGGCTACGCTGAACAGCCCTGTCGGATGCAGATAATCCTGATCAAAGGCAATGGTGCTGAAATCGGTCACAGCCGGTGGGAAAGTGGGTACAATGGTAGCGGTTGCCGCTTCAGTGGGAACCGTCTGGGTTGTATTGGTAAATAACGGCAAAATCGCGCTGCTGCCAATGGCAATCACCATGATGATGCCGAGGATGATAGTCGCGCGTCGAGCGCTGTGCGTATCCATAAAAATATTGGACTCCGGTACAAAAGGGTAACAAACGCGGGCAATAATACCTTAAAATGTGGCATAAGTTAAGATAGGAAAGTTGGGTGCTCACTCAGCGAAAAAGTCGGTTTAGTACCATTTCGCTGTCCGAAAAACAGTTGATTGGTCAGGATTTCATAAAATAGATAGGAACAGCTTCCTCATGAACCCCTCATTTGATGAATTTTTAAATGCGAATCTGGATCACTATGTGCAGGAAACAGCACGTTACTGCGCACAGCCGAGTATCTCCGCGCGGAATGAAGGTACAGCGGAATGCGCACTGCTGGTGGCGGATTTGCTGCGCGAACATGGCCTGACGGTGGAAACGTACAGCACGCCGGGAAATCCGGTGGTGGTGGGACGGATGAGCGGCGATTCTCCACGCACGCTGCTGTTTTATAACCATTATGATGTGCAGCCGCCGGAACCGCTGGAGTTGTGGACGAGTCCGCCGTTCGAGCCAACAGTGCGCGATGGTGCCCTGTATGCGCGTGGGGCAAAGGATGATAAAGGCGAATTGATCTCGCGGCTGGCAGCGCTGGATGCGGTACGGGCGGCGCATGGCGGGACACTGCCCTGCGGCGTGTTGTTCGTGGTGGAAGGTCAGGAAGAAGTCGGCAGTCCGCATATCGCCGCCTTCGTACAGGAACATCTGGATATTCTGAAAGCGGATGCAGCCATCTGGGAGGAAGGCGGCACTGATCCGAATGGACGACCCGCAACTCAATTGGGCGTGCGCGGGATTTTGTATGTGCAGTTGGATGTGCAGACGCTGAAAATGGATGCTCATTCGGGCGGAGCGAATGCGTTCCCGAATGCGGCGTGGCGCTTGGTACGGGCACTGAACACGCTGAAAGACGAGCAAGAGCATATCCTGATTCCCGGTTTCTACGACAACATTCAGCCGCCAACCGCACTGGATTATCAACTGATTGAGGCGATTCCGGCGGATGAGATGGCGATGTTTGAAAAGGAAATGCGCGATTATTTCATTGTTGATGATTTCGTGCTGCATCGCAGTGGCAAGGAACTGGAACTCGCGGTTTTTGAGCCGACCTGCAATATCGCCGGAATCACATCGGGCTTTCAGGGTGAAGGGTTGAAAACGGTTGTACCCGCCAAAGCCAGCGCCAAGATCGATTTCCGGCTGCTGCCCGGTCAGGATCCGCAGGATATTCTGAAGAAACTGCGCGCGCATCTCGATCAACAGGGCTTCAAGGATGTGGAAGTCAAGCAGTTGGGGGGCATGATGTGGCCTGTCAAAATCGCGGCGGATCATCCGTTCATCAAGCTGTATGATACAACCGCCGAAGAAGTCTATGGTAAAGCGACGCTGAATACGCCAATGATTGGCGGCAGCAGTCCGGTTTATGCTTTCGCCGGGCCGTTGGGAAATATCCCGGTGGTGTTCGCGGGGGTAGGAAATGGCAAGAACCGGACGCATTCGCCGGATGAGCATGTGCGAATTGTGGATTTGCTGAACGCAGCGCGGCAGTTCGCGCGAATGATCGAGGGATTCGCGGGGATATAAGCCGCTCAAGTGCCAGGGATTTTGAACGGCGTGGGTGGGAGTTGAGGCGGCATTACTGGCATTCTGAAGGGTGTGGGTATAACGTAAACCGTCGGGATTACTGGAATTTTGATCGGGGTCGGCACAAAATAAACCGTCGGGAATTTCGGGATTGTTGGGAAAGGTGTCGGAATTTTGGGGATCGTAAAAACGGTTGGGATTTTGATCAGTGTGGGCGGGATGAAAATAGTCGGGAAGGGTGTCGGCAAAGTAAAGAGAGTCGGGATTTGAGGTATACCCGTCAATAAGCTATTGGAGAAGCCAGAGAGGTCTATGGTGCTGACAGGGGATGGTGTTCGCGTGCCCGTAGGTGTTTCGGTTGGTTTCTGCCTGGCTTTTTCCAGCGAGATCACGTTTTCGACCACATTGACAATGATCTGGTTGATTTCTTCCGGATCGCTGACATTATGCACACAGCTCACGCCGTTGTCTTCCATCGCCTGACGAAAAGTATCAAATCCGACTGAATTTTCGAGCAGGGTAAAGGCACATAAGGTTGTATTGATGCCAAGCTGCTTATAAACACCCATTGCAGCGGGTAAATCAAATTCATCACAGGGGGAACTATCCAGCGAACCGAGGAAAATAAAAACGACCTGTACGGTATTGTCTTTTATTTCTGGTGCATTTAGGTCGTTGAATGTCGCTGCTATACCGGCCTGATAGGCATTGTAACCAACGGGAATATGTTCAACCAGCGGCGCTACGAAATCCTCAACGGATAAATTGGTGCCATATGAAGCCAGCTTGGTTTGACCACAATCTATTCCACCCCCTGCTAATCGCAGGCCGCGCCAAACCTGATTCGAGGCTAAACCGGGAACACTGGCTATCCTTTGGATGGACTCAGACACGATATCATAACGCTGTTTTCCATCCAGCGGCAGGCGCATATGATCCGAAGCATCCACCAGAAATTCCAACGCAAGTTTGACATCCCCCTTTGGTGATCGGTTGACGAGCAGCGCCACTAGTGCAAAGATGATGATTACGACTACCAGTAAACCTGCGAGTATGATCGCTGCCACACGCGGCTTTTTCCGGGGATATACAGCGGGGGTATAGAGATCGGGGTGGTCACCGCCAGAGGTGTCCGGCGCGATTTCGGGAGTTTCCTGTGTTTCGACTACCCGTACTTCAGCAGTGGAGCGCGCCATTTCACTCTCAATGGCCCTACGAAGTCGTTTCAGCCCAACACTGGAAAAACCCTGCGATACATCAAGGAGTTGTAGACTGATTACATCCTTGCTGATTTCATTTTGAACGAGTTTAAAATCGGTTTCGCGAACAAGCAGCGGAATAATTCGTTTCCGCGCGCCCTGTGCCTGAGCAAATTCTTTTTTGCAAAATTCCGAATCCAGTGAGTCAGGGGAGACGAGGAAAATAAAAATGTCGCAGTCTACTATTCCGCTCAGTAGCTTTTCACGCCACTCCTCACCCGGCATTAAATCTTCATCAAACCAGACATTCTCATTCCCATAAATTCCTCTGAGGTCGTTGGCGATGGTCTGGGCAATTTTTTGATCTAAGCGACTGTAGCTGATGAAGATGCGAGGCATTCTGACACCAAACCACTTGCTACATAAAAATCTATTTCGATTTTATTGTATCGGATGTGAAAAGATTCTCACACCCAAATGATTAGGGGTTGGAACTTCATCGCCAGAATCTGTGTTCGTGCCATCTGGCGATGAATCAGGGCGGTTGTATCTGGCAGGCATCCAGCTTTTGGTCATCAGAAAGATACTGGCGCGCCTGCGAATCGTCATACCAGGGACAATACAGATACACCACCGAGGTGGTATTCGCCGGGATGAAGGAAGCGGTATTGCCGCGCGGGACATCGCCAATGATTTTGCGGAAAGCGTAATACTCAATCGGCGGATTGTCGGGCAAGTTGGTCAAAATCAGGTCTTGCGGCTGGGTGTGGTCGGCAATCCAGTGGGCAAGGCGCACTTCAAAGGGCTGGTAATCGGGGTTGTACCAGCGGGTCATGAAGAACACGGCGGCGATGGTCGAGGTCAAAAATATCCCGGTAACGGCGGGACGGGCGAAGCGCTGCCAGCGGCGGTTGGTGAAGGCCGCCCAAACGCCATGCCCTGCCGCAATCGCCAAAAAAGGTGTCAGGAAAATGGTGTAGTAATCGTGGACATAGGAGGCGCTGCGGAACAGGGCGAGATAGCTCACTCCGGCTCCCACGAGGGCGACGAGCAAGGCGCGATTAAGGCGGCGCTTATCGTTCCAGGCGATGAAGATGCCGGGTACGGTCATAATGAGCAGCGCGAAAGTCATGTCCGCCATCAGGTGAACGAGAATTTCCCCGGCGAATTCCAGCCAGGTGAAAGTGGTGCTGGTTTCCGAAAGGGTGCTGGTGCGCCAGTTAAAAGCGTCCAGCAGCGCCTTAATGGTATCGGGATAGCTCAACAGATACGCGCCGACAATCGTCACCAGCGCTAACGGCCCGACTGCACCCAGCAGTATCAATGAGAGTCGTTGATTGCGGCGAACCGCCCATAATCCGGTGAAGGCTACCAGCACGACAAAGAAGAAATCCGCCCAGGCTGTCCATATCCCCAGAAATGCCCAGAGCGCCATGAGGAACCAGCCCTTCCGGCTCGGCGCGTGCATCCAATTGACATAAGCCGCCAGAAAGAGCAGGAGAAAAGCCAGTGCCAACGGTTCGTGGTCAGGCATCCGTCCAAAATAGATAATCGTCGGAGTCAGGGCATAGAGCGCGGTAAAGAGCAGCCCTCTGCGCGCCTGATACAAGCGGCGGCAAAAAACGAAAAAGGCCGCGATGCTAATCATGGTCGAGAAAATCGAGACCATCCGCAGCGATAGTTCATGTTCACCGAACAGCGTTTCCGCTAGCGCGTTCATCCAGACTAGCAGCGGCGGATGGTGGACAT
>JBGAGR010000058.1:0-31198 GCA_044226645.1 Aggregatilineales bacterium | reverse complement strand
TTGCTTTTTCAAAGCATGTTCGCGACGATGTTGTTCGCGTTCCTTGTGTCGCTGCTGCGACCATATAGGTGGATTGTTAGGATCCCATAACGGAGTTTGAGTATTGTCTGGCAGCACAGCCTGCTGCTTGGCTTCCAGATCAGAAATGTATGCTTCCAGGGAAATCCCCATCTCGGCAGGATAGTGCGAAGCAATGGTTTCCAAGATAGCAGCGATTCGATCCGGTCTTTCGGGCTGCTTGGCTTCTAAGTCAGCGATATAGGCCTCAAGTTCGGTGCTGATTTCAGAATCGTCTCCCGAGGCAATGGTTCTCAAGGCCGTAGTGATTTGAGTAGGTCGTTCAAAGTGCTTCATTTTATGCTTCTTTCGTTATACCTTTTGTGGCAGTGATGATTCGTTGAAGGTTTTAATTTGCTGCGATAAGCTCATCAATGTTGTTTTTGACCGCAAAAGCCGCCGCTTCTGCCCGGTTGGCAACCGCCAGCTTTGCCAGTGTACTGCTGACATAATTGCGTATGGTTCCTTCACCCAGATAAAGCTGGTTGGCAATCTGGCGGTTCGTCATGCCCTTCGTTACCAAATTAAGTACCGATATTTCTCGTGCGGTGAGAGCGGAAAATGCAGCAGCACGTTGTGCCTCGGCTGCCTTATGCATCTCAATAAAGATGGGCAGGGTCATCGACGAATCAAGAAACCCTTCACCTCTGCTGACACACTCAACCGCGTGAACCAGTTCATTGTCACCAACGCGCTTGAGGACGAAACCCGAAGCCCCGGCCTGAACTGCTGCAAAGAGCAGTTCGTCTTCAGCATAGGATGTCAACATAATGACCTTGCAGCCTTCGACGGTATTGATGATCTGGCGGCAGGCTTCGATGCCGGACACACCCGACATCCGAATGTCCAGAACGGCAACATCCGGGTGAAATTCCTGCGCCATTTCGATGGCTGCTTCACCTGTTTTTGCTTCTGCCACGACCTTGAATTGAAATTGACGCTCAAGCAAGGTTTTCAAGCCCCTGCGGACAAGGGCGTGATCGTCAGCAATCAGAATAGTCACAGTTCTGGACATGCTCAATGTTTCCTTATTAATCGAATGTGCGTTGTATGTTCCTCTTATGTCATATGATCACCTGTTCACCCGTAGTCTGGTCGCATAGGCTGTAGAGCGATCCTGCCAAACTACTGCTGCCTCTCCGCATAATATGAGCAGGTTTTGGGATCTCGTGTATGCCCAAATGGGGTCGCATAGTTTGCAGATCAGGATTTCCCCCGTGTTCTCATCGACTTCAAGCAGCTCCCAACCTATATAATCGCGCGTCAGACACTCCGCTTTTCCGGCTAAAGCTGTCAAATGCGGAATCATGGACAAGCCGTGTAATAATGTAGGCTTCATTGTCACTCTTCCATGTGTAATGATTACAAATGACCTCAAACCTCATTGATGGAGAGGGTGAGACCTCTCGCATGTCCGGTTATTGCGCGACATAGCCGCCATCCACCAGATAAGCGCTGCCTGTAACGAACGATGCGCCATCCGAACACAGCCACAGCACTAAATCCGCGACCTCTTCCGGCTTGCCCAGGCGCTTCATCGGATGCAGGCTGGCAATTGCATTATAGGCATCAGTGCCTTCCGTTATGCCAGCGTTCTCCAGCAGCGGCGTGTAGATAAAGGCTGGACAAACGGCGTTGATGCGGATGTTCTTTTCGGCGTATTCGATGGCTGCTGTTTTTGTCAGTCCGAGCACACCATGCTTGGCAGCTACATAGGCTGGGGAATTAGCGAATCCTACCCAACCCAAAATGGATGCCATATTGACAATCGCGCCGCTGCCCTGCTTGAGCATCTGCTCCAATTCGTATTTCATACACAGCCAAACACCGGTCAGGTTAATGCCGATTACGCGGTTCCAGTCTTGTTCGGTATAGTCGCCCGTCGTCGCTGATGAACCACCGATTCCGGCGTTGTTTACCGCGAAATCCAGTCGTCCGTAAGTTTCTACCGTTTTCCTGACGAGTGCCTGAATGTCGGCAGATTTTGATACATCAGTTTTGACAAAGATAGCATCCCCGCCAGCTTTCTTAATATCCTCGATTGTTTTGCTGCCGTCTTCAATATCGGCGATAACCACCTTCGCACCAGCCGCCACAAAGGCCTGTACTGCCGCCAGTCCAATGCCGGAGTTTCCACCGGTTACAATGACAATCTTTCCTGATAATCCGTTCATTTCTCGCCTCGTACTGAATTCGTTGAACCTGGTCTTAGACTTTCACTAACCGCATGTCCATTTTTCTCAGCTACCACTGTGATGGGCAGACTTCCCACCAACAGTGTAGGGTTGATGCCATGTTCAGTGAGGATGATTTTCGAATTGTCTCGCAGTGAGGTTTCAATCATCTCAAATCGTTTAAGTTCCTGGGCGTTGCCGATAAAGTAGTGTTCAGCCGCCTCATTGACCAACCGGATAGCTTCGGCCTTGCCCTGCGCCACCTGAATCACGGCTTCACGCTCACCCTCAGCACGCTGGATAATCGCTAATTTTTGCTGTTGAGCCGCCTCGAACTCGCCTGTTGCCAGCAGTTTCATGGAACGCCGCTCTTGCTCGGCGGTCTTCTGTTTATGCATGGCTTTTTTAATATCATCGGGCGGGTCAATCAGGCGGATTTCGACCTTGCTAACGGTGAGTCCCCATTCGACGGCGAAGGCGTTCAGGATGCGCTGCAAATTGTTGGCGATTTTCTCACGCGCTACAAGACTCTCATCCAACGACAATTCGCCAAATTCCTGGCGCAGATTTGTCATCGCTAGTTGGATAATGGCTCGCTGCCAATTGTCGATGTTATAGAAGGTGCGCTTAATGCCTTCTTCATCAACAGTAGGCCGCACCCACATGACACCATCGACAGTGATTTCAACATTGTCTTTAGTGATGACCGGCTGCGGTTCAATATCCATCGTATGCTCGCGCACATCGCGGACACGAATAAGCTGAACGAATGGAAATTGAAATCCCAGTCCCGGCATCACAAATCGGGTGTATTTACCCAGTTTTTCCTGGATTCCGCGTTCGTAAGGTCGTAGGGTAAAGAGCGGACCTCGTATGGTTCTCATGATTTTCTTCCTTTTTTCTCGTAAACTTGCCCAACACATTGATTGTTGCAACTGACCCAACTACGGTTTTTCAGAAGTTACCCGCCTAAACCTGCGCTTGAATGCCTGCCTCTCAGCTAGTTGACTGGCAGATTGATCCGATTCCTCCTTGCGCTGTGATGCGCTGATCCATCGAATACCGGTGGCTCTGGAGATATAGAAAAGTGCCCCGAATACGACAATCGCAGCAACAAGGATGGTCGTACCTGTATCAGTTGTATTGAGTGGTTGTGCAGCCGCCTCAAGTTTGATTTCCGTGTTCGCTACAAAGTCCACTTCTGTTGTCACATTAGTGCCGCGCAAGACTGTAAATTCACTGACACCGGGCGGCAGGGCAAATTCAACCAACTGACTGGTGACAGTCCCCGTAACCAATCTTGTTGAGGAGCCTGACAGACCGTCAATAGTGCTCGAAACCAAGAAGGAGTGTGATTCTGCGCTGACTAACTGTACGGGCACAGGCTGATTCGAAGGATTGGTCACCGTTACAGCGCCATTTCCGACGGGGAAAGTGAGATTGGCTCCTGAGTAGGAAAGTGAACGAACTGATCCCGCTGCCCAGAAGATTGCTCCGATAACAACCACGAACGCCAACGCGATTTTGAATGTTTTCCAATTGAGTTTCATCTACTTTTACTCCACTCATAGCTGACCTGACATCAAACATTGAAAACAGGAGTTTGAAAGGTGCAGATCAATCACCAAGTTCTCCATTATTGGCTGACAGGAAAACAGCTACATAATCCCCATTGCAGGATCGCGCCTTACGATAATTTATCCGTCGAAATGGTGAGTCTGTCTGCATGGATGCTCAATGTCTAAAGGGTTTGGAGTGGGCTATCTGCAACGATTTACTGAGGCTGATAGCCCTTTGCATCTGTCCGGTCAGAGCGACACGGGCAATTTAGTGGTTACTGTTGATGCACCCTTGATTCATCCGACAGGTCTGCGCGGTTGTCACCAAATGCCCGCAAAGCCTGACCCTGGCTGTCAGCAGAACTTTCAACCACTGTTTCTACAACTGGAACAGGAGCCGGTTGACCGCGCAGGATACCCATCCAGCGGTGATTGGTGGCACGCGAGAGGTAGAATAAGGCTGCCGATATAACAACCACAGCAGCAATGATCGTAACCCGTGTATCATTTGTGTTGAGCGGTTGTGCTAGTGCCTCAAGCCTGGTTTCAGTATTCGCCACAAAGTTCACAGCGGTTGCGGTACTGCTGCTGCGCACGACCGTAAATTCACTGCCTCCAGGCGGCAGGGCAAATTCAACCAACTGTTTAACGGTGGTTCCATTATCCAGTTTCGTTGAGGAACGCGGCATACCTTCAATGGTGCTTGAAACTGTGAAGGTGCGCGATCCTGTGCTGGTCAACTGCACCGCCACCGGCTGATCTGAAGGATTTGTTATCGTTACAGCACCATTTCCGACAGCGAAACTAAGATTGGTTCCTGAGTAGGAAAGTGAACGGACTGAATTCACTGCCCAGATGATTGTGCCGATAGCGATTACGAACACCAACACGATTTTGAATATTTTCCAATAGGGCTTCATCGCGTTTCTCCATTTCTATCTCATTTGACATCGAATATAGAAGACAGGAGCTTGGAAGGCGCATATTAATCACCAAGTTCCTCAGTGACTGACAGGAAAACGATCTCATCCCGATTAAAGGGTCGCGTCTTGTGATAATTTATCTGTCGAGATAACAGGGGTAATTTGGAGGGCTTCGCTTGATGAGCGAGATGTACCTGAATCTTGCTTAAGGCTGTAGCATAAGCGCACCGGTTATCCTCAAACCTGAATTTCTGGAAGGCCTGAGTTGGTGTAAGTGCGCTTCAGGTGTTCGGCTGGTCTTTCCCGGCAGTAAATTCTATACATAGTATAGGACTTTGATTTTACCGAAGCATCATCCTTGAAGGGGATAGATTTGTAGCCCATAGGGATGATCTTTTTGCTTATTAGTCTGTTTACTGACACGATGAGAAGGTCAAGATGTATACTGTAAAGTGACAGCAGGAAGGCGGTGAGTAACAAAATGAGTGACCTGAATAACAAGATTGAGGTGGTTCAAGACTGGATCAATGAATTCCAGGAAAATCACGCAGCAGATTCTCTGGAGGCCAATGTTATGGCAGGAGAGGCGCTGCTAAACGAGATTGTGAATCTGATTCACCCGGACACTTCACGCTTATCGACAGCGCAGCATGTTTCTGAAGCACCTGCTGAGCTGGCAAGGCGGGTTCAGGAGCAAACAGCCGCGCTGAACCAGGCAAATGCCATTTTGAAAGCTCAGATTGTCGAGCATGAAATGGCTCAATTGTCGCTGCGAAAATCACATAACGACTTAGAGGCGCACCTTCAGGAGCACATTGCTGATCTTTCACGGCTGAATAATCTCTTCCAGAATCAGATTAAAGAGCATAAACGGGCGCAGGCACTCGAACAGGAAGAGCGCGCCTTGACCGATGCCTTACGCGATACGCTGGCTACCATGAGTAACACGCTCGATCTGGGCAAAGTTCTGGATCATATCCTGGATAATGTTGGGCGCGTAACCCCTTATGATGGGGCAAATGTCCTGTTTGTTGAGTCCGATGTGGTGCATATTGTGCGTCAAAGAGGCTACATCGAAAAAGGGCACGAAAAAGAGTGGCTCAATCACCGCATTCCCCTTACGAAACTGGCGGTTTTGCAACAAATGATTGATCTGGGGAAACCACTGGCGATACCGAATACATCAACTTCGCCTATGTGGATCGGCTTTCCTGGTTTGGACTGGGTACACTCCAATGTGATCGCGCCTATCCGTTCAAACGGTAAAATTCTCGGCTTTCTCTCGCTGGACAGCGCTACACCCGGTTATTTTACCCAGGTTCACGCCGACAGGCTGCAAAGCTTTGCTGACCAGGCCGCTATTGCCATTCAAAATGCTCGCCTGCTGGATCGTGCTAAAAGATCGGCGGTATTGGCAGAGCGTAATCGTCTGGCCAATGAACTGCACGACACGATCTCACAGACCTTATGGTCGATTAGCCTGATTAGTGAGCGACTGCCCGCGATTTGGGAAATTAATAAAGAGGAAGGGCGGCTTAGCCTCCTGACTATGCATGAACTGGCGCAGCACGCGCTGGAAGAAATGCGTGCCCTGCTGCTGGAACTGCGGCCTTCTGCCCTCACCGATGAAAAATTGGGTGATCTGATTCGCCAGGTTGCCGGGATCATCGCCAACCGTGCCGGATTGAAGCTTTCGGTAAATGTAAAAGAGCAGTATCCCGTTCCACCAGAAGTGCATTTTGTTTTGTATCGTGTGGTGCAGGAAGCGCTCAATAATATTGCACATCATGCTTTAGCCAAACACATTGAGATTTACTTTAACAGCGATCCGGTTCATGTTGATCTGACTATTCAGGATGATGGACTTGGCTTTAATCCGGATGAAGTTGGCACAGATCACCTGGGATTGAGCATTATGAAAGATCGTGTCGAAAATATTGGCGGAACGATTGAAACCATCAGCCAAAAAGGGAAGGGAACACTCATTAAAGTCATGTGGAAGGTCATACAGGATACAGACAGTGCGGAAGGAACCCCCCGTAACAATCTTTAAAAACAGGTTGAAGGCACTGTCGGATAATTAAAGAAGGCGAAAAATGGGTGCAGAAGAAGATCGTATAAAAATCGTCATCGTCGATGACCACGCCATGCTGCGTAAAGGATTAGCGGCATTCTTATTGAGTTACGAGGATCTCAAATTGGTGGGGGAGGCTTCTAACGGGCAAGAAGCTCTGGCATTATGCGCGGAAAAACAACCGGATATTGTACTGATGGATTTGATGATGCCAATTATGGATGGTATCACCGCCATAGGCCTTATCCGCAAGAATTTCCCCGCTATAGAGGTGATTGCACTGACCAGCTTCGGTGAAGAGACGCTGATTAAGAATGTGCTGGAAGCAGGTGCGATTGGCTATTTATTTAAGAAAGTGTCAGCGGATGATCTGGCAAATGCGATCCGGGCAGCCAGGAACGGCATCTCTACCTTTGCACCGGAAGTGACCAGGATACTCATCCATTCCGTTCACGGAGAGCATTCTCTATTTGAGAGTTTTACCCCACGCGAACGTGAGGTGGTGGCTTTAATGGTCAAAGGCATGGGGAATGCTGAAATCTCCACGACGCTGGTGATAAGCCCTGCCACAACGAAGAATCATGTCAGCAACATTCTTGGCAAGCTCGGCGTTGCTAATCGTACCGAAGCGATTGTGAAGATATTGGAACTGAATCTCAATTTAGGCGCTTTTTATGTCCCATAAGTGACCTTGCTTTGCGAAGAGGCAAAGTCTTTGAGAGAAGCTGTATCCTGCTTGCCAGAATTACACGCGCCATTCGCTTTTCCTCCCCCTTTAGTACTTCAGCCACAAAGATACCCTACCTTGGTATGATGGAATAATCCACCCATAGGGGGACGTTTCCATCAACTTTAAATTCTATACTAATGGAAGGCTCCATTAAGGCCGTGAACCGCATCGGTCATAGCTCGGAGATTTAAAGTCCTCGTTCCTTTTTAGTAAGGTCGGTGTGATCAGTAACACCGCTCAAACCGACTGGTGCGAACCCTTCTACACCAACCGTTAACGATGCATTTTCAGGCGTAAGCCTTTAATCCCTAATCTGACTTAACAGAAAGTAAACCATTGATGAATAAGACAGTTATCGCCCTTTATGATGACATCGTTGTGGCACGACAGGTCGTTGAAGACCTCGTGAATGCCAAATTTGAACGCAGTTCAATCAGCTTGGTTACAAACGATGCCAATAACCGCTACAGCCGCTATCTGGATAAAGATTATGCTCCCAGAGAAGATGCTGTCACAGCCGGTGAAGGCGCGGGCTTTGGCGCAGTGGTGGGCGCATTGACTGGCGTATTGGTTGGAATCGCCGCGCTGACCATCCCCGGTATTGGGCTGGCAATTGTCGCCGGGCCAATTGTCGGGGCTGTGACAGGAGCCTTAGCTGGGGCACTCACGGGCGGTGTCGTCGGCGCGCTGGTCAAAAGCGGCGTACCGGAAGATGAAGCTCCTTATTACGCGGAAGGCATCCGACGCGGCGCGACGCTTATCAGCCTGGAGACTTCTGACACCTTGCGTGCTGAGGACATTATGAATCGTCAAGGTTCAGTCAATATCCATGAACGTATCAATGTGTGGCGAGAGGCTGGCTGGAAAGGTTTTGATGTCGAGTCTATCGAAAATGATGAGACTGCCCCATCAATTCCGGCAGCGGTAACAGAAGCGCCCCCTATTCGTGATGCCAGTCCAATCACGGTTGTACCCGCCGTAGTGCCAATGATTAAATCTGAGGCTCCCATTGACGATGATGACACTATTGAAGCACTTCCCGTAATGGTCGTTACCAACCCAACCGATACGGCAATTCCTGTTACGCCAATGCCGACGGTAACACCTGTGGAGCCTGTTCTGGTGGCGGTTGAAAAAGACCCCCAGGCCGAATGACTTTAAAAAAGGGTGGGCAGCAAGATCATCACATAGGATGACAAAATAACCCACCCACAGCACGATGGATTGATTAAAGATCAATTCTATACTCAGCATAGATGTAATGTACAAAGATATTTGGAGAACAAGATTATGGATATGGGACAAATGGGATGGCTGGCATGGTTGATCGTCGGCGCGCTGGCAGGTTGGCTGGCAAGCATCGTGATGAAAACGAATGCTCGGCAGGGACTCCTGATGGACATCGTTGTCGGTATTGTCGGCGCTTTTATCGGCGGCTTTCTGTTTAATCAGTTCGGAACATCGGGCGTGACCGGCTTCAATGTGTGGAGCTTGTTTGTCGCGTTCACTGGAGCAGTCGTGCTGCTGGCGGTAATCCGCTTGCTGACCGGACGACGCATTTTCTCCCGGTAAATCCGAGCGAGATTGTGAAGGATATGGGCGATATATCGCCCATATCCCCTTTGAGAGAACAGTCTGTTACATGAAATGAATTTAAGGGTGTTTCTTTGACACTCTTGGAACCGTCAGTTGAAAGGAGTCCCCAATGAACGAGCCAGTAACCGTTAGTTTTGTGCCCGAACAAGTGATCACATGGGTGCTTATTGGCATGATTGCCGGGGTCTTAGCCGGTCTGCTCATTCGTGGGCGCGGTCTCGGCTTTACGTCGAGCGTTATGGTCGGTATGTTGGGCGCTCTTTTAGGCGGCCTTCTGTTTTCGATACTGCACATTCCACTGCCATTCGCCTTTAGCGGCGGGATTACACTCCCCTGGGCGGATATATTTGTAGCGTTTGTGGGTGCAGTCATTATCCTCCTGCTTTTTGGAGGGTTTTACCACCGCCGAGCACTCAGATAAACCAGGCATCTCTTGAAAGAATATTCGGATTAACGAAGTGAGGTACTAACCATGAATAATGATCGCGTTTACTACAGCCACGACGCGGAAGTTCACGCTGTGCGTGAAATGACCAAATTGATGGCGCTCTGTCTGATGGTGGGGTTGGGAATCGGAGCCATCGTGGCGGTACTCTTTTCGCCGCTCTCCGGCAAACAAGTCCGCGAAGACCTGGGTAAGACCGTTGAAGACGGCTTGAATAATGGACGCGAAGCTGTCAAACCGGTGGTGAAGCGTGTTGAAAAAGAAATCGGCGATCTGCAAAAGAATGTCGAAGAGCGGCTGAAATAAAACGAGTAATCGAACAGACCGGATTGTGCGCCGATGTTTAAAGTGAAATGGTCAATATGATACGCTCTCTGGTAATTACACCCGACACTGAACCCTCAACCGAGGAGGCGGGCGAAAATGTTTTAGCTGATAGCGCAGGTCTGCGTCGTAATTTAACGCAGGAAGGTCTGGAAAAGTCTCTCGCTGAAGGCTGCACCTTGTGGCTTGACGTAACCGGGCCAGAAAAGGATGAAATTCTCTGGCTGGAAGGACTGCTGCAATTGTCCCCCACCGTTGTAGCTGATTTACTGCGGGAGGATCGCCGCCCGACACTGATGGTATACCCGCGTTATCTATTTCTCTCACTCTTCCAGCCTTTTGTACAAAGCGATGGGATAGTGGGTAAAGAAATTCACTGCATTATCGGTGAACGTTTCTATGTTACCGTACGGCGAGCAGATGCCTCGGCTTTGGAAGAAGCTTATAACCGTGTTGCCCAGAATCCCGATTCATGGCGGCGCGGTGTAGCTTATTTTCTCTACCTGACCGCACAGAATGTCATTGACACCTACTATCCACTGCTGGATCGTATCAGTAATCAGTTAAACGAAATCGAAGAGAAGCTGCTGAATAACGGCGGCGATAAACCAGCGCAAAAGTCCGTGTACCGGATTAAACAGCACTTGATTGGCCTGCGGCAGATGATCGCGCCTCAGCGCGAAGTGCTGTCCAACCTGATTGGCGAACAGCGTGTATCCAGTAATGACGATATTCGTGATTTATTCCGTCATCTCTATGAGCGACTGCTGGGCATCTATGATGTCATCGACTCACAGCGCGACCTGACCAGTAATGTCATGGAAGTCATCAACACCCAGCATTCCCGTAAGATGGGTGAAGCCCTCACGCGGCTGACCATCTTTTCGATGATTTTCTTTCCCTTGACGTTCTTTATCGGCTTTTTTCAACTCCCGTTCACCACCATTAAAGACCCTGTCGAATTACCGATTAGCGGTCAAGCCATATTCGTGATTTTGATCGTCCTGATGTTTACATCGGTGGTCGGCATGATTACCTTTTTCCGCCGTCGGGGCTGGGTTTAGACGCAGGGCAGCAAGTAAGATTTGACATTCGGTGAAACCATTAGACAAAAGGGTTGTGTATGAAAAAAGAAGTGGGATTGTGGGTCGATCATCGCCGCGCCATCATCGTGATTAACCTTGACCAGGAGGAAGAAATAAAACAAATCGCCTCCAATGTGGACAAGCATGTCCGTTATTCGGGTGCGTCACAGGCCAGCGACTCCCATAATGACTCGTCAGAGGATGGGCGCGATAGACGCTTTGGTGAGCAGCTCAGCCGCTACTATGATGAAATCATCCCTTATCTTCACGATTCAACCTCCGTTCTCATCATGGGTCCCGGCGAAGCAAAGTTTGAGCTTCAAAAACGTTTTGAGGGTCACGAACCCAATGGCTGCATTGTCGCCATGAAAACGGCGCACCGTATGACCGATCATCAGGTTGTGGCACAAATTCGCCAGCACTTCCATGACTCGCAAACCGGTTCAAACCGAATCGTCCAGCCGCTGCAAACCGCGCGTGAAACGTGAGGCTCATATGAACCACAAATACAAAGTCTCCGTTGAGGAAGCCCTTTCGGTTGGAACCCAGCTTCATGTGGACTGGACGAAAATCCCTTTGGAACAGATGCGGCATGGACTTGAAATCGAACTCGAACAGGGCACGCATGATCCCACAACCGGTGTCACCAATAATGACCTTATCCTGACTGGAAACATTGTCTGGTCACATCTGAAAGAAATTCGCGACTACTACACCTGGTTCGAGCGGCTTCAGCCCGAATCACCAGGTTAATTCCCGTCGGCACATCAGCATTTCGCAAACTGTCCTCCAAAGCCCTCGCTCCTGATGCTCCATCACTGTAATTAGAAACACTTCAAGCAGCATATCCTCATTCATGAGGAGGCAAAACATGACTCAGAACGAACTCCGTAATCAAGAAACAGTCCGGCACGAAGAAAAAGTAGACCGGAATATTGAACACCATCAAGCGGTGAATTTGCATGAAAAAGTACAGGGCATCCAAACCGCCAATCAGAATTCCGCTGTGGCACGGATTATCAGCATCATCTACTACCTGTTTGGCGCGGTGGAAGTGCTGTTATTGGTTCGCTTTGTTCTGCAATTGGTCGGGGCGAACGCGGGTAATGGATTCGCCAATTTCATCTATAGTGTATCAGCACCTTTCGTCTCGTTCTGGAAATCACCAGCATTATCGCCATTATCGTGTATGCGATTCTGGCCTGGCTCATCGGTAAGTTGATCTGGTTGGTGTTGAGTCGCCAGCGCTAAATTGAGGCGGAACTCACACGGCTCCTGAAGCCGTGTGAGAACATCACACAACCTGCACTAACTTGCCTGTTCTCCGGGCAAACCGGAAAGGAGGTTGCCATCGTCAGCTATTTATAGGGAATGATCTTTACAGCTACATATCTTTTACCTCTGCGTGTCGCAGCACCACAGGCTCCAAAATGGATTTGTCGGCTGCTATCAGAAAGCGGTGCAATATGACGACACGAATTATGGTCATCAACAATTCAGATGACATCCTGGCATTGTTTCGGAAAATCCTGGAAGGGGAGCAGTACGAGGTTTTTCTCCAACTGTTTTTAAACTCGGACTTGCGTGAAGTGCGGCGGATACAACCTGACCTGATCGTTCTTGACTTTTACGTCGGGCGTGAAGGGGTAGGTTGGGAATTTCTGCAATTGCTCAAAATGGAAGATTCGACTGCTGCGATTCCGGTGCTGATCTGTACTACGGCGGTAAAGCTGGTTCAGGAAATAGGCGCTTATCTGGCAACCAAGCGGGTGAATGTCCTGCGCAAGCCATTTGAAAGTGGCGATTTAGTCAATTCGGTTCAAACTGCCTTGCAACAGGGTCAGGATTTCGTTAACTCCGCCGAGCCTGAGCCGCCTAATTCTAATGGAGCTATCCAGGAATAATTTTGTCTATCCAGAAGGTTAACATCTTTTTGTACGACCTGTTTCAAACAGCAGGTAATTCTCCAATCGGAAGTTCGTATGGTGAATGATAAGGCTAAAGAAGCAAATATCGTCGTGATTGAAAATGATGGCGCTATGCGAGATTTGTTTACCTTGTCTTTGAAACGAGAGGGCTGGCAGATTTTTTGCTCTCCATACGATCAAATCAACCTGGCTATTCTGGAACAGCAGCACCCAGCCCTTATCATCCTTGATTTCAATGCCCGGGATGGAGAAATAGGTTGGGATTTTCTTCAAACTCTCAAGATGGACGATAAGAGTGCCAGCATTCCTGTCCTGATTACCACAACAGCCGCCCATCTGTCTCAGGAAATACAAAGCTATTTATTGACGAGACACATTAGCGTCATCTACAAGCCCTTTGATCTCAATACGCTGCTGTCCCTCGTTCAACAAACCATTACGCTGGCAGGCCAGTCAGGATTGATCTTTTCTCCTGATCGTACCCTGCCCATTTTACTGGTTGAGGACATAGAAGAACTGCGTGACACACTCGCAACGATTTTAAGATTTGAAAACTACCGGGTTGTAACCGCTGATAATGGTCTGGTCGCTCTGGATACCGTATCTCGTGCGGACTACTGCCTGATTTTATTGGATATTGCCATGCCCGTGATGAACGGGATTGAATTTCTGAGAGCATATGATCGGCAACTGCGCCCTCACACCCCTGTCATTATTCTCAGTGGCGAGACAGATATACCGATACGAACACTCCCTTCTTTTGTCGTTGATGTGCTTCTCAAACCGGTTGGTGTCCGTGATTTGCTCAGTCTGGTGGAAAAGTATGCCGAGCCAGTTTGAGGCAGCAATGTTAGAAACAGAAGGGGAAACCACAAATTGTCAAATAGAGTGTCTTGTTGGTTTCCGCGTATAGCTGAACAACAAAACTGACTATCCAGGCAGAATATGCAGCCTGAGAAAGAGCGTTAAGAAGATAATAATGTCAAACGATATCGCAAAGTTGGAGATCATATCGGGTCAGGGATTGACCGAGAAGCAGCGTGTGATTAGGGTGCTTAATACCCTGCTGGCGGACGAGTCCGTACTCTACACCAAGCTGCGAAATTACTGCTGGAATGTAGCTGGCATGAATATGTATGCGCTCCAATCAGCCTTTGAAAATCAATTCCTTGAAATCGCCATAATCAGTGATGTGATAGCTACACATATCCGCCAGTACGGAGCCGATGTCATAGGGACAATGCATGAATTTCTGCGGAAATCACACCTGTTTGAAGAACCCAGCGTGTACCCCAACAGACAGAGAATGCTAGTGAACATCGTAACCGACCACGAGACCATCATCCGCTTCCTGCATAAGGACATCCTGACCTTTAGCAATGAGTCCGAGGATGTGGACACCCTGGATTTACTAACAGGCTTTATCCACCAGCACGAGAAAATGGCAGCGGTGATGCGCAGCTATATGGAACCGCAAGCCACCGTAAGCGCAGATCACCTTTAATTGATTACCGGGCAGATGAACTCAAAGTCTTGCCTTACCCGTTTTGAATCGTATCGCATATCTATTCCGGCTTATAAGCCAGAAGGAAAACACCATGAAGAACTGTCAGGAAATTATGACCAAGAATCCCCAGTGCTGCCTCCCAGGCGATAAGGTCTACACCATCGCACAGCGGATGCAAAGCGAAAATATTGGCGCGCTGCCCGTGGTGGAAAATCACGAGACGAAGAAATTGATTGGTATTGTCACGGATCGCGATCTGGCTGTGAGGGTAGTCGGCGCAAGCCGGGATGCCACCAATACGCTGGTCAGCGATGTCATGACCCCTGATTGATTGGTATTGTCACGGATCGCGATCTGGCTGTGAGGGTAGTCGGCGCAAGCCGGGATGCCACCAATACGCTGGTCAGCGATGTCATGACCCCTGATCCGGTAGCCTGCCGCCCTGAAGACGACGTGGATAAAACGGTTGAGGTGATGTCGAAGCGTCAGATCAGACGTATTCCCATCATTAACGACATAGGAAAGGTTATCGGGATTATATCCCAGGCTGATGTGGCAATTCGCCTTAACAATCAGGTCAAAACGGGGCATATGATCGGGGAAATTTCGCAGCCCGATTTGGTGCCTTCACCAACTCACTAGCCACGAATCACAGCAGAAGGTTATTGGTTAAACCGCAAGAGTAGTGGACGACCAATGATAATCATCGGTTCTGGACATGAGGGATCAGTCATCCAGCAGCCTACAGGTTAATGGATGACTGATTTGGAACGAAGAGAAACGACTTAACGAGTGGAGATAGTGTTAGAACGATGGCGCATATTCTGATGGTTGAGGATGAAGAAGCAGTTCAGATTCTTGTTCGAATCATACTCGAAACAGCCGGGCACAGCGTTTATGAAGCTGGGGATGGTGGGGTTGCTCTCAACATACTCGAAACACTCTCCAATGTATTCGATATGATTATTTTAGACATTCTAATGCCCAAAATGGATGGCTTTGAGTTTCTCGCGAAATTGCAGAATCAGTCTTTTCACCCACCTGTAATTATTCTGAGTTCTGTTTCCGATCCGCTTCCGCCAGCAATAAATCATCTGGTAAGCGGGCGTATAAATAAGCCCTTTAGCAGGCAGCAGCTCAATGACAAAGTAAAGAGTTTACTTGGCGAAAGTCATACCAAACACAGAAGCGCGGCGAAAGTGACCAGACAAAGCCTATCGATGAGCGGTGACGATAGATTTTAATTTGGACAGCGGAGCGGCAGTGTCCGCCTTGATGAAAGGTACAACATGACCAAGAAATATCAGCCGGAGAATTCTCTGGCGAACAGCTTACAATTCAATGCTGCACTGGCACTGATGTCCGAAACTGAACTAGCATCTCTGCTGGATAAGGTCGAGGCATTAGAAGACGATTTTCAGCATATTTCGGTACGCGATGGCGAATCCATAGAGGACGTAGCACTGGTACAAAAACTCTTAAAAATCTGGAATACGGAGGTAGATCGAATCCTACAGGACAAGCAAGCGACGGATGCCTATGAAGAGTTGCATCGATGGGATTACGAGGGTGGAATGGTTGACCCCAATCCATCGCGTCGGGTTGTGATCCGAATAGAAAATGGCAAGCGCCGGGTTGCCTGGGCCGATGCTGAGGAAAAATCTTAAGCAGCCCTTGAAGTGCATGGTAATAATCAGAAAGTAGAAGGAAATTCCTATGAAGTCGAAACAACTATTGGAAAAACTTGAATTTCACGAGGCCGTCCCATTTGCTCAACCTCTGCTGGTTGATAAAGAGGGACGCATCCTGCGCTGGATGCTCACACCCGGTCAAAGTATCCGGGAACACAGCGTACCCCACTCGCCGTTTTACGTGGTCGTGCTCAAAGGGCGGGGTATGTTTGCAGCGAACGGTGAGCAAGAGCAGGAATTTGGCCCGAACTCCTTACTCATTTTTGATGCGGGTGAAGTCCACAGTGTACGCGCTTTAGACGAAGAATTGATTTTTGTCGGCTTCCTGCAAGGAGTAGCAGACGCGCGACCTGACCACACCGGAGGCGAAATGGCACAGGCACATGAAGGACAAGAGGAGAAAATATAATGAGTGTTCAAGCTGTTACCACCAGGCGTGGAGCGATTGTTGAAGACCCGCCGCTGGCAAAGTTCTTGTTCGGCAATACACAAATCATGGGCTGGTTCTGGTTGGTCATTCGTGTCCTGATTGGATTACAGTGGGTGGAGGCCTCATCGCACAAACTCGGTGATCCCGCCTGGATGCAAACTGGCGAGGCGCTCAAAGGTTTCTGGACAAGTGCGGTGGCTGTTCCTGATGCGGGTAAAGCCGCCATCAATTATGATTGGTATCGCAGCTTCCTTCAGGGGATGCTGGACTCCGGCGCATATATCTGGTTCGCCAAACTGATCGCGATTGGTGAATTGGCAATCGGCATTGGATTGATTATCGGCGCGTTCGTAGGTATTGCAGCCTTCTTTGGAGCGCTGATGAATTGGAATTTCATTATGGCTGGTTCAACTAGTAGTAACCCGCTGCTGATGATCGGCGCTCTTTTGCTCGTGCTGGCCTGGAAAGTTGCCGGTTACTATGGCGCGGATCACTTTCTCCTGCCCTGGCTGGGCACACCCTGGCAAAATCGGTCAACAGCAGAAGTTAGGGTCTCTGAAAAGGATCAAGCAGCTACGCCTCATGCAACCTGACAAGCAGGATCGTGCTGTGGGAGAGCAAACCGTCGGTTACAGGGTTCGACCAGCAGTTACTCATCAGCTCAGCACGACCAATATCAAGGGGTATTTCTTGACAAATGACCCAAACAATTGTATACTATAAATTAGTATACTAAATTAACAAGTACTGAATACCAACTAAGTTATTGTTGCTGCCCTCAGCGTTCCCAATTCCAAGTTTGATGATGCTCGTTGAGTCTCTGTTATCGTCTTAAGCAAGGCTCAAGCCTCTCCCGCTCACCAAATGTAACCCTAGACCTCAATTTAACTGCACTGGATGAATACCGATGTCGCAGCATCATCAATCCAGCTATATCTGTACACCTGGCACGATTATCAATCGTGTGAGGGGCAAACGATTACTTATTTTCAACACCGGGTTATTTGGAGATGGAATAACGTAGAGGTATCAATCAAGACCAGTACTTTTGGCATTCGGGTCTATGTCGATATGAAAAGCGCCCGGCACATGCGTGCAGCCTATTTACAACGTGAACAAGCGGTTTCATAAATCAGACCGCCGATTTGTTATCAAAAATCAATCCCCGGTAGGTCGGGCTGTTTGCATAGAGCAGTCACGGCGTACAAACCATCAGAGTCACTGTCCTCTTGATGCTTCCGGCATTGCAAAATCGACTTTAAGGAAAATGAATGGAACTCAAAAGAGGAGATCGAGATTTGTCTATGGAAAACGGCTCAACGAATTCAGCCATTAGTCGGATTGGATTCATCGGTAACTATTTGCCGCGCCAATGCGGCATTGCGACATTCACCACCGATTTGTGTGAAGCGATTGCAACAGAATATCCCGAAGCAAGCTGTATCGCCCTGCCGGTCAACGACACAGAAGCGGGTTATGCCTATCCGGCGCGGGTTCGCTTTGAGTTGAAGGAAAAGGACATCGACTCCTATCGACGTGCCGCCGATTTCCTCAATATCAACAATGTTGATCTGGTGTGCTTGCAGCATGAATATGGGATTTATGGTGGGACGGCTGGCAGCCATATCCTGGCACTGCTGCGCGAACTGCGTATGCCAGTGGTCACAACCTTCCACACCGTTTTGAAAGACCCGGACACGACGCAACGGCGCGTGTTGCAGGAAGTCGCCGCTCTATCAGATCGCGTGGTGGTGATGAGTGAGCGCGGTGTGGAATTCTTGCAGGAAATCTACGGCATCGCGCGCGAAAAAATCGACATGATTCCACACGGCATTCCTGATGTGCCGTTTGTAGACCCCAGCTTTCATAAAGACCTGTTTGGTGTTGAAGGCAAAATGGTTTTGCTCAGTTTTGGACTGCTCTCTGCCAACAAAGGGATTGAAGATGTCATCTCCGCACTGCCCGACATTGTGGCTCAATATCCCAATGTGGTTTACCTGATCGTCGGTGCGACTCATCCGCACGTGCTGCGGCATGAAGGCGAAGCCTATCGCTTGTCACTGCAATGGCTGACACGCGATAAAAGCGTAGAAAGTCATGTTATTTTCTACAATCGTTTTGTGAGCCTGGAAGAATTGATTGAGTTCATCAGCGCGGCGGATATTTATATCACGCCTTATCTCAACGCAGCGCAAATCACGTCTGGCACATTGGCTTATACGCTTGGCGCGGGTAAAGCTGTCATCTCAACCCCCTATTGGTATGCCGAAGAGATGCTGGCTGACGAACGTGGTGCATTGGTGCCGTTCCATAATCCGGCAGCACTGGCGGAGCAAGTTATTGACCTGCTGGGGAACGAATCCAAACGCCATGCCATGCGCAAACGGGCTTATATGTTTGGGCGAGCAATGATCTGGTCGCAGGTGGCGCAGCGCTACATGGAGTGTTTTAAGCGTGCTCGTGCTGAACGCCGATATTTCTCGCCTTCCGGTTTCGTCGTGAAGCCACTCGACCAACATCCGGGCGAACTGCCTCCGCTCGCACTCGATCATCTGCACCACATGACCGATGACACCGGCATTTTGCAGCACGCTGGTTTCACCATCCCTAACTATCGCGAAGGCTACACTATTGACGACAATGCACGTGCGCTTATCGTGAGTACCTTCCTCGAAGAACTCGGTAATGGTGAGGCGGCAGAATTGTCTTCCAAATATCTGGCGTTTGTCTGGTACGGCTTCAATCCAGATACCGGACGCTTCCGCAATTTCATGGACTACCAGCGCAGTTGGCTGGAAGCAAGTGGATCCGAAGACAGTCATGGGCGTACCTTATGGGCATTAGGCACTGTACTGGGACGCTCCAACACAAAAGCCTTTCAGAGTATGGCTGGCTCGGTGTTTGAACGCGCTTTGCCCGCTATCCTATCGACCACCAGCCCGCGCGCCTGGGCCTTTGCCTTGATCGGCATCCATGAATATCTGCGCCGCTTTTCCGGTGATCGTATGGCGAACCAGATTCGCGATGAATTAGCCGGACGACTGCTGACGATTTACCAGAAGACCCGCTCGGCTGGATGGTTGTGGTATGAAGAAGGGCTGACGTATTGCAATGCCGTACTGCCACAGGCCATGCTCATGTGCGGTCAATGGATACCGAATAATGAAATGACCCGGGCTGGGCTGGAGTCGCTGGGCTGGTTAGCCGAAATGCAGCGCGCCGACACAGTCGGAGGACATTTCGTGCCCATTGGTTCCAACGGCTTTTTTCAGCGCGGTGGTGAACGTGCCCGTTTCGATCAACAGCCAGTCGAGGCGCAGGCCATGATCTCGGCCTGCCTAGAAGCGTATCGTAGCACCGGAGATGAACACTGGCGCAAGGAAGCCCGGCGGGCTTTCGAATGGTTCCTGGGGCGGAATGACCTAAACCTCTCGGTTTACGACCCGACGACGGGTGGCTGCCGGGATGGCCTGCATCCTGACCGTCTGAACGAGAATCAGGGTGCTGAGTCGACTTTAGCTTTTCTCCAGGCTTTGTTGGAGATGATGCTGGCTGAGAATATATTGCTACCTGCGGAGGTACTGGCCTAATGGACAATCGTTATCCCGAACTTTTTCACCGTCACAAACTGAATCCAATTCTGACCGCTGCCGACTGGCCGTATCCAGTTCATAGTGTCTTTAATCCTGCCGCGACCCGTTTAGCGGATGGTACAACACTGCTGCTGTGCCGGGTTGAAGATCGGCGCGGGCATTCGCATCTGTGTGCGGCGCGATCGGTCAATGGTGTCGATAACTGGCAGATTGACTCAACTCCTACTTTTTTAGCCGACCCCGAACACTTTCCCGAAGAATTGTGGGGGATTGAAGACGCGCGTATCACCTTTGTCCCTGAACTCAAGAGATATGCTGTCGTCTATACTGCCTTCAGCCATGAAGGTCCCGGCGTATCATTAGCTTTCACCGAAGATTTCCATACTTTTGAACGCTTTGGCATGATTATGTCACCGGATGATAAAGACGCAGCGCTGCTGCCGCACCGGATTGGCGATCATTGGGCGTTGATTCATCGTCCGGTTAATGGACAACGCGCCCACATGTGGATGTCCTATTCAGCTGATTTGCGGCACTGGGGCAGCCATAAAGTCATGCTGGAAGCCCGTTGGGGTGCGTGGTGGGATGCCAACAAAATTGGTATGTCGCCGCCACCCATCGAAACGCCGCAGGGATGGTTGGTTATTTATCATGGTGTGCGGAATACAGCGGCGGGTTCCCTTTACCGCGTCGGACTGGCGCTGTTCGATCTGCACGCGCCAGAACACTGCCTTAAACGCGGTGATGAATGGGTCTTTGCTCCGGAACAACCCTATGAACAGGTCGGTGATGTGGGCTACGTGGTTTTTCCCTGCGGCTATACCATTGAATCCGACGGTGACACCATCCACCTTTATTATGGCGCGGCAGATTCCAGTATCGGCCTCGCAACCGGCAGTATTCGCGCCCTTCTCGAATGGCTTGAACAGCATGGATAAGAATTCTAAAAATTGGTAAGTTCACCCACTTTTTCGGGCTTTGTTATCTCTGAGAATGACTGTGCAAGCATAAATAACAAATAAAGGCTCAAGAGACATTGATAGATACGAATGGTAACAGTTGAATAGGCAAAATCTAGTCTAGTCTCTTGATAATCTGCCCGACTCTCGTCCAATGCAGACCAACCTCACGTGCAATCTGGCGGTAACTCATGCCTTTGGCGTGCATTTCGAGGACACACGCCCGCAGGGCTGCCTTATCGGAAAATGCGCGTTTTGTAATCGTGGATACGGGCAAGGGAACAGCAAACTCAAGCAAATGCCTAGTGTACGAAACTCTGCCCCTCAGGTCCAAGTCTCGAAAACTGGGCATATAGAGATCATCTGGGAACGGGAACGTATAATAGAACGTTTCCGTTTTTTCTTTATTCACGATTTTCGTCACAAACTGCTGAAGCACCCGACAACCAGCGGATGTGCCCCATATTCAATAACCGTGCGTCAAAAGACACGGAAAATATTTCTGCATTGCCATGTGATGCGCTATACTCCTTCAGAGAAATTCGCTGAGTTCGCTTTTCAGGCGCTATGTTTATCGTTCACGGCACGTTCGATATTGATTCCAAAAGCTTCAGGTTATGGGGTGAGACTGACACTCCCTCTTCTGCCCGTAAAGCGGGTCTCCGTTCCAAAACCACTGTGCATCCTTTTGCTATCGCCGCTGACCAGCTTAAAGATTGGCTCATCAATCTCATCCCGCACGCACAGCCAGAATCACAACCCTTCGCAGTGTGGCTGCCCAGCAGCGAACAGAGACCACAGGCATCCCAGGAGATGCGTGCAAGGGGTATTTTTGCGGACGATGAAGTTTTGTCCAGTGAGGTACGCCTTTGGCATCTTGAAGGCGTTGCTCTATCTATTCCAAATACAGTTGATTTGCTGCTGGCGTTGGCACATCGAGGAGATATAGGGCACAGTCTTTACTTCTGGCGGGCAGCGGCATTGGAATCCCTCGCATTGGTTGCCAAACAGCAGGTTATTCCCGCGCTGCAAAAGGTTGGATTCCGCTACCACGCTTTCTGGAAGGCACTGCCAGAACAGCCAGAGCGTCTGAATGAATTGGCGGCACAGATGCCACCCATCTGCCGCGTCTTGGCGGAAGCGCCGGATACCGTGCCCGCCCCTTACAAACTGCTGGAGATGTTTATTAATGCTGTGCTGGATTCAACCATACGCGAGACCGCCGCACACCTCAATCAATCGGCAGGGCGTGGGATCGGCGCAGCATGGCTGTCAGCGCTAACCACCCATGACCCCCAACTCAAACTGCCAAACACTGATTCGGACGCGCTGTTCAATGCCTGGCAGACTTGGGCAGGCCAGAATGATGCAGCGGGTAATAACGCTTTCCGTATCGCCTTCCGGCTGGACGCGCCTGAAGATGACTACCATCAAACCTGGCGGCTAAGTTATTTATTGCAGGCTACAGACGATCCCAGCCTGATTGTCCCTGCCAGTAAAATTTGGCGCGGACGTGGTGACCGGTATCTTCAGCAGCGCTTTGACCAGCCACAGGAACGCTTACTACGGGGACTTGCGTTTGCTGGTCGGCTCTTTACACCGATTCTCGACAGTTTGCAAAACGCCGTACCGGACAGCAGCAGCTTCGATACTGTGCAGGCGTATACATTTCTGCAAGACGCGGCACCGCTCTTGCAGGCGAGCGGTTTTCGTGTCCTGCTGCCGCGCTGGTGGGGCGGCAAAAAGGCCAGGTTGTCTGCCAGAGCCAAAGTCAGCAGCAGTAAACAGAGCGGGAAATCACGGCTGACGCTGGATACACTGGTGCATTATGAATACCAGATCATGCTGGGTGGACAGCCGATTGATCGGGATGAGTTTATGCGCCTGGCTGCCCTGAAACAGCCAATGGTGCGGCTGCGTGGGAAGTGGGTACTACTCGATACAGCGCAAATCGAAGCCGGTCTGCGGTTTTTTGAACAGGATAAAGGTGAACTTCCCCTGGACGAAGCACTGCGCCTGGGGCTAGACAGCACTGAAAACATAGGTGGCATCCCGGTAGAAAATGTGAGTGCCAATGGCTGGCTGAAAACACTGCTCGACACACTGCAAAAGCCAGAGAAGATCGAGACACTCCCCTCGCCAGCAGATTTGCAGGCTGGGCTGCGCCCCTACCAACAGCGAGGCTTCTCGTGGTTAGTTTTCCTGCGGCGGTACGGACTGGGCGCGTGTCTCGCTGATGATATGGGATTAGGAAAGACGCTCCAGACGATTGCTTTACTGCTCCACATCAGGAACGAGAAAAACGAAATACAACCAGCACTTGTCGTCTGTCCCACATCAGTTGTGGGCAACTGGCGACACGAACTTAAGCGTTTCGCCCCAGGATTAAAGACCTATACGCATCAAGGCATTGAGCGCTCATCTGGTGAAGTTTTTGTAAAGCAGATGAAGGGAGTCGATGTCGTTCTGACCAGCTATCCCCTGCTGTCACGTGACCGCGAGACGCTCGAAACAATGGAATGGTCAACAGTGATTTTGGACGAGGCGCAGAATATCAAGAACAGCACGACCAAACAGGCACAGGCAGCGCGTGCCTTAAAAGTTCATTACCGCATTGCCCTTACAGGAACACCAGTGGAAAACCGCTTGACCGAACTATGGTCGATTTTTCATTTCATTAACCCTGGCTATCTGGGCAGCGAACAGAGCTTTCGCCGTCGTTTTGCTAATCCCATTGAAAAGTTGGATGACGCTGCTGCTGCCAATCACCTTCGACGGCTGACCGCACCATTCATCCTGCGCCGTCTCAAAACCGATCCGGCAGTTATTAGCGACCTGCCAGAAAAAATGGAAATGAAAGTGTATACCACCCTGACAACCGAGCAAGGCACTCTCTACCAGGCAGTGGTTAAAGATGTGATGGAACGTATTGAACAGGCAGAAGAAGAGGGAGATAACATGTCCCGACGCGGCCTGGTACTATCCCTGCTGATGCAGTTAAAACAGGTCTGCAATCATCCCGCACAGTACCTTAAAGACGGCAGTTCGTTGGAAGGGCGTTCTGGCAAGTTATCGCGGCTCACAGAAATGCTGGAAGAAGTTTATGCGACGGACGATCAGGCACTGGTCTTCACCCAGTTTGCCGAGATGGGTGAACTCCTGCGAAGTCATCTGAGAACGATGTTTTACGACGAACCGCTCTGGCTGCATGGAGGCACTAAGGTTAAGGATCGCGAGGACATGGTGCGGCGTTTTCAGGCGGAGCGTGGTGCCAAAGTGTTCATTCTCTCGCTAAAGGCAGGCGGTGTTGGTTTGAACCTGACACGCGCCAATCACGTCTTTCATTTTGATCGCTGGTGGAATCCGGCTGTCGAGAATCAGGCAACGGATCGTGCCTTCCGTATCGGACAAATACGCAATGTACAGGTGCATAAGTTCGTCTGTGCCGGGACATTGGAGGAAAAGATCGACGAGATGATTGAGAGTAAAAAAGCACTGGCAGAGCGGGTCGTCGGTGCGGACGAAAGCTGGCTGACCGAATTGAATACAGCCAGCCTGCGCGATCTGGTGCAGTTACGGGAGAGTTAGGTGATGGCAAAGCGCAAAAGCAAACGCAGCAGCGATTATGATGACTATGGTTATTTTCCACCTTCACGCCCAATTAAAGTGGAAGGCGGTATCCAGAGTCGCAGCCAGCGCGGAGCCTTCGCTGCGAACTGGTGGGCGAAACGCTGGCTGGCAGTACTGGACAGTTATGGGATTGGCAGTCGCTTGCAGCGAGGCCGCAGTTATGCGCGCTCTGGGCAGGTTCTGAATATTGATATTCAACCCGGATTGGTTCAAGCGCAAGTGCAGGGATCACGCCCTAAACCATATGCTGTCAAAATTCAGATCAGCGCACTCCCGGATTCGGAGTGGGAACACGTGCTGGACACCATCAGTGGGAAAGCCATCTTCGCTGCCCAATTATTGGACGGCGAAATGCCTCAGGCCATCGAAACCGCCTTTGAGGAAGCGCATGTGTCACTCTTTCCAACGACGACGCAGGATATTCTGACCGACTGCTCCTGCCCGGATTTCAGCAACCCCTGCAAGCACATTGCGGCTGTATATTATCTCCTCGGCGAACAGTTCGATCATGACCCCTTTCTGATCTTCACCCTGCGCGGACGCACACGCGAACAGATTATCGAGGCTTTACGAATGCGTCGAGCCGCTGCGACGGGCGACACCAGTGAAAGCGATGCGCCCATCGAAACGGAGTCTCCTGCGCCATCGCTCAACGACCAGATTCCTGTTTTTTGGGGCAGCGACTCATTGGATTGGACTCCGCCTCATATCGCTGCTCCAGAAGTTGACACGGCTGTTTTGCGCCGTCTGGGATCGCCACCTGGAGATTTACGGAAACCACTGGAAATCCTCTATCAGGCGATGACAGCCCATGTGCAGACAAAAATCGGTGACAGTGACGAAGCGCCTGGCGCGTCCGGTGTATTCCGGGCTAATCGCTGACTTTCGGGGTGATTGTGTTGGCTACAGCAGGCAAATCACCGATGACGACGACATGATGCCGCGCACGCGATAAACCCACGTAGAGCAGTTGATCGCGCGTGGCAGGATGCAGGGCATGAAGTTCTGTCAAAACCACGACGGGACTTTCCAGCCCTTTGTAACTGTGGATGGTCGAAACCCGCGCGGCCATCTGCATCTCGCTATCCAACTGCCAGGTGATGATAAAGTTGCCAAGCTGGTCATCTTTTTTCCACTGACTGCGCTTTTCTCCCGCTGGAGTCAGCACGACGATATGTTCGGCTGGGATGCCCTCTTCGTTCACCAGGCGATGCAAAACACGCTGAAGCTCACGACGTTCAGCGGATTTATCCGAAGCCGGGATGATTTCTACCGGACGACCTTCCGGCCCGACGCACTGGACATCGGTATCGCGCGAATAGGGCTTGAGGCGTTCGTGAATGTGGCGTGTGTTACGCAGATTCTCATCGAGATAGAGCGGGGCATTATCCATCGGAACCTGGCTGATCTGAGTGAAGATGCGCTGGTTATCATCAAAGAAGACGTAGAAAACACTGCTTTCAGCGGATTTCAGCGTATCGAGCAGGCCAATCCACCAGGTATCTTCGAAATCCTGCCCTTCATCGACGATGATCGCGTCGTAGAGATGCGCAGGATCAGCATCGGGAGAATGGAGAACGCTGGTTGCATCGACTAAAGCGTCCGGTGCGAGAGCGTTAAATTCGTCCCAACTGCGGGTGCGTGGATGTGGAATACGAGCGCGATTAATCATCTGCCCGACCAGACCGTGAAAGGTGAAGACATCGATGAGCGGATTATGAAGCCGTCCCTTGACCCATTCAGCCAGATTGGTGTTGTAACAGACGAAGAGGACATGCAGGCCACTTTCCGCGAGTTGAGCGGCTTTCTCGACAGCCAGCAGGGTTTTACCCGTACCAGCACCTCCGATAATCGCGGCGCGTTTCTGGTAACGGAGGATGTTGAGGATTTTGAACTGCTGACGGGTGAGTTCTTCGATGGTACGGTTTTCCTGGGCGAAGACTTCGCTGATGCTGGGTTGTAAGCGCGTGGTTGGGACGAAGAGTTTGACCAATGCTTCGACAGCGCGTTGACCAGCCATAGTGGAATTACGGAAGTCGGCGTGAGCTTTCCAGTAGGCGAAGATGGAGAGCAGACGCTTTTCGAGGTCGTCCAAATGGGTCATATCGATGAAGATGTCGGCGGGACAATCGGGACGGATGTTCCCGGAAACGCGCGAATCGGGCAGAGCGACAGCCGGGAATAAAGCGAAGGGAATGCCTTTGGAACGCGGATCAAAGTCGAGCCAATCATGGAGCGCCCAGCGATTGCGTTCGGCCTGTTCACAGGGGTCATTGATTTTGTTGGTTCGGCCTGTATACCCGGTACTGTACCAGACTCCCTGCTCGATACTGATTGACCCTCCCTTGACTTCCATGACCAGCACACCGTGATCGGGATGAGCGATGAGGAAGTCGATTTCCCCGATGGTTCCGCGAGAACGGGCGAACCATTTGACCGAGTGAAGGACAGTGAACGGTTCGGGGAGTTTTTCGAAGGCTTCATACAAGGCGAGTTCCGCTTCGGAAGTGGTATCGTCGGAGCCGGAACCACGCAGGACTTTCCCCTTATAGAAGCTTTGAAGATAGCCGACGGTGATTTTTTCCGGGTGACGGTTGAGTTCACGGATTCCAAGCGAGGTGATCGTGAATTCGTCCTGCGCGGAGTCGTGCGGGTTCTGGGTTTTGGAGACGAAACCCGCTTTGACGAAGTGGACATCGCACCAGGCGAGACGCGAGACGAGGGTGAACTGATTTCCGCTGGTATCCTGAGCTTCTTCAGGGGAGATGGAGAAGTGTTTAGCGAGTTTGAAGAGAAGCTGACCGCGTGTGGAGCGTTTTCCATCGCTCAAAAGCTGAAGGAAAGGGAGCAGGAAGTCGTTCTGAGCCGGAATGGACATGGTATATCCTCGGAATGGGTTCGCATTAGTACAGGGCGTACATTCCTATGATATACCGGATTTCGATCAGGATGACAAAGAAGACAAAATTCTTGCCGATTATGGCGGCGGGAAGACCGGGAGTGGACACCGGATTGTTGTCATCTGGCGGCGGGAAGACCGGGGAGAGACACCGAACGCGGCAGGTAGATGGGAGCATGGCGCTGCGGACAACACAATGCCACAGCACGGCGGCTGGACGGGAGCGAGATGCCGACAACGGACAACCCATTGGTGGCTGTGGCGCATAAGTGGGACACAGTAGGACATGAAAAAGTATGTGAAAACGGCTGCCAAAAACGGCGGCTGCCGAAGGGGTGTGACGGCTGCCATGGCTGCCGTTTTGTGCTATTTGGTGCGCTGGTGTTGAAAAAAGTGTTCATAGGGACAGTGTAGCACAGATTTTCTACGGTGTCGAGTTAGAAGATGGTTTGAGAAGATGAGATATGCAGAGGGCGCTTCGCGAAGCGCCCCTACTGAAGCCGAGGGACATGTATCAGCGCACTTTGATTTTGACGGCGTAGGTTGCCAGCCCAAAGATGCGTTCGCCGTCCTGATAAGCCGCATATTCTTCGCGCGTGAGCCACACCAGACCGGGATTATCGCAGTCCTTCAGGCCGCAGATGACCCCGGAGTCAGGATGTCCGACGGGTTCAGCCGGAACATCGACATAATCGGCAGTTCGTCCTTTGGGATGTCCGTGTTGTTGACAGCGTACTAAGGCCATCAAGCATCTCCTGTCCTATTGCCCCAGTTACGAACAGGGATAATCGCCAATCCGCAGTTCACCCAAGCGCTGTTTGACACGCTCTTCATCATTCATGCGCAGAACGAAAATCGTGGTTCGGCCTTCGGGCGTTAAACCTGACAGGGTGGCATCAGGATTGATCTGAAAGTGGTCATCCCACTTCTGCTGGCGTGGATCATAGAGTCTGGTTGCAGCACGGGTTAATGGATCGAGCGCGGCGACATTTTCGCCCTTGTGGGCATTACAGTCCGAGCAGGCAAGGCACAGATTTTCCTCATCATCCGTGCCGTCGTGTTTGAGTGCGATGATATGATCGACATGAAAACGTGCGAAACTGCTCGATTGCGCCAGACGGCAGTATTCACAACAGTCCCCGGCTCTTTTCCTGACTGCCTGTTTCTGCTTATTACTCAGACTCATCCGCCGCCCGTTTCAATTTGAGCTTCATCTTGGTTTTCAACAGCGAAAACATCTGATTGGCGTTCAGAAAGCGCTCAAGTTCTTCACGTTCTGAGAATGTGATTTCTCCCTCGCTGTTCTTGTCCAGCAGTTCATCGAGCCGTGCTTGCAGATCATCCGGCATGTAGAAGTCGATAATCTCCTGCGGAGACGGCTCGGCTGCCAGAAAGTCGGTAATGACATCAAAAACAGTTCGCGCAGGGGCATTGAGCATCGGTTATTCTCCATCATAGGATAATGTTCATTATAACATCACTCCCGCCCCGGATGCGCCACAGACGGATCAGCAGGCGGCGGATTGAGCCACGTCACCCACTGCGATACATCGGGGACGGGATATAAACCCTCACCCCCTAAATCCCCCTCTCCCTCAGGGCGAGGGGGACTTTTTGGCGCGGGGACGGACAGGGCGGGCAGCGCGGACATCTGATCGTACATGTCCAAAATGATGCGCTTGGTCAGATACTCGCCGTGCGCGGCCTCATCCTTGCGTTTGACGATGGGGAAAGTCTCCATGATGTAATTGACATCCTCGCGGGAGATTTGATACAGATGAAAATAGAGCGCGTCGAGTTCGCAGCGCATGAGGAAGCGGCGTTCCTCGTCCCAGATGAAGGGTGCGCCGGGATAACCGACATCCTGAGCGAAGGGCTGCAAATCCCACGCCGTGTAAGTGAGTTCGAGCACACGCGGCACGATGAAATCCAGCAGTTCGTCGGTGTAGGTGTGCGGTGGGATGACGGGGAGTTGCTTGACGTAATTAAAAGTAAGGTGATTGCCCCCCACTTTTTGTCGTGCAATATAATCCAACATAAAACCGTTTAAATTAGATAGGAGACTACAAAATAATCGTATATCATCAGTTTGCTTTATGTAAATGAGCGGAAGGGTATTTCCTGCCGCGACAAAAGGAACAATGCCAGCAATAACTGTCCTTTCGTTTGTCACACTGGTTATATCCTTGAAACCAATAAACCACTTGTGTTCATAATCATTTGGAACTGCTTTTATAACCTCAATTTGACTTACCCAATAGCGCGGATTCACCGAAAAAAGTGGGTTTCTATAGTCGTCTAAAGACAGATATTCAGGTTGCCCCTGTCTAATTGTCGCAGTTTCACTGATGATAATATTGGCTGCACGGTGGTTATATGCGCTAATCATTTTCCCTTCATATACTGGCAAGAAAATTTCATGATCTGAAATAAATTGATTTCCCTTTGTTACAAAACCTTCTAGTTGTCGATTTGTCTTAAAGACACCACTTCCCACATTCATCATGAACATAAGTGAGAAATCAACATTCCATAAGTTAACTCCCTGTATTTCGTGGATGAGTATGGGTACATTCTTATAAACGTATATCGTAAGATCAGCATCCGGTTTCGAGCGAAAAATCGGGGTTGTGCGTGTATTGGGATTCAGGAGAGCAATCTCAGCATATGTCACCGTAAAGTGATTGTTTTCCATCTCTGATATGTTATGTGCGAAAAACACGAACTCCGCGCTTTCCCTAGAACGTCGATTATCTCCAACCAAAGTTAGTAAACAAAACTTCACACGACTGTCTATTGCTGGAAACATTCCTTCACGATTCTCGAAATCATAAAGGGCAGCTAGGGATTTGGTGTCGATTAAGTGATTGAAGAAATATTGATTGAATGAGTCTGTCGCAATCCCTGTGGGTACGATAAGTCCAGCTTGACCGGACACACTAATTGTTGTTAAAGCAGACTCGGCAAATAAGGGAGCAAGATTTAAACGACCAAAACTTGTTAATGGGTAATGTCCACTAGCATGTAAAAAGTGCTTTAACCCATCCAGTCTTCGAGCTTCCTCACGATAAGACTGATAAGTAAAAGGATTGGCTTCTGCGAGTGCATCAATCATACTTTTGCGTTCTGTCATATTTGAGGCTTGAGCAATTTCAGGCGCGCTGACCGCAAAAAATTCCCGATCATCAAGCTGAATTTGATCCCAGGGGGGATTGCCGAGTACGCAGTCAAAGCCGCCCTGCCAGCCGGTGATAGCCTCAGAAACCCTCACCCCCTGCCCCTCTCCCTCAGGGCGAGGGGAGTCAGAGGGGACGGTGAAGACATCGGAGAAGGCCACATGCCAGTGGAAGAAGTCATAGCGCTGTTTGAGCCGGACGACGGTTTCGCGGATGGGTTGCAGGTCATCGGCGAAGGGGTTTTCCTCAAGGCGGCGGTAGAGCAGGTCGGTGAGGGGAGGAATGTAAGCCCCCACCCTAAATCCCTCCCCCTCAGGTGGAGGGACTTGAAGACCAAAAGATGAGTCGCTTTCTCCCCTCTTCGCCTCAGGTGGAGGGACTTGAAGACCAAAAGATGAGTCGCTTTCTCCCCTTCTAC
>JBGAGR010000057.1:0-31343 GCA_044226645.1 Aggregatilineales bacterium | reverse complement strand
ATCACGACAACCGTAAATACACCGGACACCAGTGTACTGATGATCGAAAGGACAAAGGGAAGTGATAGGTTTTGCATGAGAATAACCATTTCGCAGGGGTGTGGATTCACCCCCATATCGCCTGAAAACAAGTGAGCGCGAATTTTATCGCGACCCTCTCAAAAAATCGAGAATCTACCAAAATCTACGTGAGGATTAGATGAGACTTCGGTTACATCTGTCATATAAAGTTCAGGCTGAGTGGAACATCACGACATGAGTTCCGGTGTTAGATGCTCGACACGATTCTGGTAACGCATCACGATTTTCGCATCCACACGGAAATCAATGCGTGTGATAGCCGTGTTATAGTGTGAAAATCCGAATTCGGTACTGGGCAGCAGATTGAAAATCGCCTTAATCAAGCGGTCTGCAAAAGTACCATGTGTCACCAATGCAATTCGTTGAGCACTCCCACCCTGTAACCGCAGCGCTCCCGCCACCCGAATTGCTCGTGCCATACAGCGTTCCTGATCTTCGTTCTTATCTGCCGGATTCCACCAGCCGTTATCCGTGATATTGGGTGGAACGACATAATTGGGAAAACGCTTCAAAATTTCGCCGCGCGTCATGCCCGGATAACCAACAATCGTTCCATCTTCTGACTCAAGATACTGCCCGCCGTGTTCATGAATATCCAGCCAGACTTCTGGATTCATCTCCAATGCTTCACTGATCGGCTGGCAGGTCTCCAGAGCGCGGCGCATCGGGCTGCAATACAATCGGGTGATACCAAACCCTTGCAGAACCTCGCGTGTTTCCGGCGGCTGCTCAACCCAGTAATCAATATTGGTGTGATTGGCGAGATAACCAGCAACCGCACGTGCCTGCTGCCATCCCAGTTCAGTCAGCGGCGGGTCATAATGTCCCCGGTCACGCGGATTCCGCAGCATACTCACATTATTGGCGGATTGCCCGTGCCGGATGATATAAAGTTCCATTCTGTAGTGCATTGCTCCTCTGTTATGATGCCAGCGCATTCTACCAGAGGAGTGATACGGCGTGGATTAAGAAATCCTGCACAATCTCCTACTCAGTTACATCCGCATAAGCGTCATTCGTCAAAGGCCACATTGCCTGCACATCCATATCGAGATCATCGTGCTGTCCCGCCAGAAAGCGAAAATACCCTGCCGCAGCAATCATCGCCGCGTTATCCGTACACAGATTGAGCGGCGGATACCGTACCGGCAGTTCACTTTCAGCACGCATCTTCTGTCGTAAGCTCTGGTTCGCGCTCACGCCGCCTGCAATCAGAATTTCATTGACATGGAATGCTTTCGCTGCCCGCACCGTTTTATCCACTAACGCAACCACCAGCGCTTCCTGAAAGCTGGCAGCCACATCATTCACCGACACATCCGAGCGCAGTTTAGGATTTTTCTCCGGTGGACGCTTTTTCCCCGGTTGGTTCACAGGCGGCACCGTCACTTCCCGCATCACAGCCGTCTTTAAACCGGAAAAGCTGAAATCATAGCTGTCATCGCGCTTGGAACGTGGGAAACGATAAGCGATAGCGTTGCCTTTCTGCGCTGACCGTTCAATATTTGGCCCACCCGGAAACGGCAAACCGAGCATCCGTCCAACCTTGTCAAACGCCTCTCCAGCCGCATCATCCAACGTTCCACCCAACCGCCGATAGCTGCCATGATTTTCCATCAGAATCAACTCGGTATGCCCGCCCGAGACAATCAACACCAGCACCGGAAATGGAATTTCGCGAAACGGCTCGGTCAGCCACAGCGAATAGACATGCCCTTCCAGATGGTTGATGCCCAGCAGCCGCTTACCCGTCGCCAACGCCAATCCTTTGGCATAATTCACACCGACCAACAGAGAACCAACTAGCCCCGGCCCCCGTGTCACGGCAATCGCATCCAGCTTGTCATAACCGATTCCGGCATCCTCAACCGCTTGCTCCACTACCGCCCCAATCGCTTCCACGTGCGCACGCGAGGCCAGTTCCGGGAAAACCCCGCCATATTTCGCGTGTAAATCAATCTGCGAAGCCACGATATTGGAGAGAATCGTTTTTCCGTCCAGCACCACTGCCGCGGCGGTTTCGTCACACGAGGATTCAATTCCGAGAATAGTCGTCATAATCAGCGCTCAACTTTCAACAATCCGTCTAAACCTAATCATATAGGTGTGTGTTTCCATGATATAGTGAGATCATCCCTTACTCAATAAGAATAGTCAACACGCTATGCCGGACAACCCAACACCTCATAGGTATCCCCCAACGCCAGACTGGCAAACTGTACTGCCCATTATCGCTGGAACAGCCATTTTTACGCCGTTGTTATCCTTATTCGGCTTCCTGGGTATGGACTGGCTGGTTTACTTTGCTGTAGAACGCTTTGGCATTGTGCAGCAGCGCCCGAATCCGGTTTACCCACCCTGGGTCATTCCGATCCTGCTGCGTCCATTGACTGTTCTACCCCCTTATACCGGGTTAGCGATCCTCAATGGTCTCACCCTGTCAGCGCTCGTCATTTTGACATTCCGCTACGCCCGCTATGCTTATCCCGACTCGCGTTGGCCCGCTATTATAGCCGTGACGTTAGTCACCCTCTCACCATTGCCCTGGATGGAATTCTGGTTAGGTCAGAACGAAGTCATCATCCTGCTGGGACTGGCGTTGATGCCAATCGGAGTCCCCCTGCTTATCGGCAAACTTCAGCTTGGCGCGTGGGCACTTCTGGGGTCACGTCGCGACATTATGTGGACAATCGCCTGGATTCTCATCTCGCTCGTGATTTGGGGATTATGGCCGCTCACAACCCTGCAATATTCCACCCCTGCCGATGCCAGCAACCCACATCCATTACTCATGGGATGGCAGGCTACCAGTCCGATTTTCCTGTTCATAGGACTGGTCATGCTGGCCTTCACAGACCGTGATCCGCTGCGGCTTATTGCTGCCGGAACCTTCATTTCGCCCTACATGATGCCCTATCATTACCTGATTTTGCTGCCCGCGATGGGTCGCATCAAAGGCTGGAAACAATTCGTACTCTGGCTAGCGAGCGGAACACTGCTGTTTGAAGCCGGGCTTTCCACACCGGAAACCAAAATCATCGCCTTGTGCTTTCCATTCTTGGTCTGGCTGATGCTCGCTCCATCCCTAAGACCGCGCGACATTCTGAGTGACCCCAACACCCTCATCAATCGCGGTCTGGCGACGCTGAAGCAGCTTCGCCAACGGATTGCGCCAGCCTAGTGTCGAAAGGGCCGCCGCTGCGAATACCCACCAGATGGCCTCCATCGGAAAAAGATAACGTGGGCTGGCATCCAGCACAAAATGAATCAGGCTGGTGTACACAATAAATCCGATCAATGGCAGAGTCAGTCGCCAGTTACGCCGTGTCAGCCACATACCGATTAACCCACCCAGCAGCGCCGTGAAATGAAACACATACAGCACCAATTTAGGCCAGAATGCCTCGCCCTGTGTCAGCCGGATTAATCCGCTGATGGTGCGGTCATTCGATACCCACTTCGTTGCTAAGTCTTTCAGACTTTCGCCGGGAAAAAAGGTCGTCCCATGCGGTTGCAGATATGCGCCGCTCAATTTACTGACGCGATGACTCAGCCAACCCGAAAAATTACCAGTTATGTTCGCCGCTGCGCTGTCCTGATAGAGCTGCTGCTGCTGATTCGGGTCAGTGGGTAACTGACCACCTGCTTCCTGTGCCAGCGCAGCATCCACCTGTGATGGGCCATTCCAGCCTGAATCCGAGCTTCCGATATACAGAAAAGCCGCAAAACCCTGCGCCCCAATCACCCGTTGATTCCACATCAACAGATTGAAAACCGTCCAGATTAAAACAACTCCAGCATAAACACCCATCAACACTATCGAGTGTTGAATGCTCCGCCGCCAGCCGGAAATGATCAGCAAATGAATCACCAACCCCAGCGGAAACAACAGCAAAACCGCCCGTGTCAGCACTGCAAGTCCAAGAAATCCGCCTGCCAATACCAGCAGCCGGTAGCGCCTCGAATCCTGTTCGACAAAACGCACATACGCCCATAAGCCAGCGCAAATACAAAAAACATACGTGGTTTCGGTCAAAATCTGCGCGGTTTCCAGCACAAATACTGGCGCGATAGCGATAATTCCCGCCGCCAGCAGTCCCGCACTTTCTTTCCGGCTGATAGCAGCGGTCATGCCGTAGACGAAATACACCGTCGCCACACTCATCGCGACTTGCAGCAGCCGCACCACCACAATTGCCGCATCTGGCGCAAGCAAACCCTGCGGAATACCCACGAGAATGAGATACAACGGCGCAGTCGGTACATTCGGCAGATAAACAGGTGTTACAATATCCGGCGATCCCGGCAGCGATACTTGTGCATCATACCAGCCGTTCACCAGCGCGTACCCATTCACCAGATACCAACCGCTGTCGGCGCTCTTTTGCTCATAAATCACATGCCCGTCTTGCGAAAATACCGCTATCAGCCGCAAGACTAGAGCGACCGCCAGAATCGCCCAGAGGATAGTAGGACGGCGTGTACTTTTATCCACCATCAAAATTGAATCCATACAGAACCGCGTTGGTTTTAGGCACAGCCTGTACCCGGACAAACCGCGAATCCGTTTCATCACCCGTAAAAACCCCGTCCAGTGATGGACGATCCGGAGGCATCATCAGATAATCCACACCGTATCGTTTCGCCACCATCAGAATTGTGTCGCGATCTTCGTAAGGAATCATCACCGCGCTCACACCCACGAACTTCAGCATAAACGGGTCTTGTGCCATCAGGATAATTTGACCATCACCATTCGTATCAGGCAGCGCTTCAGCCGCAGCCGCCACCAGGCGCATCGAATCCAGATAGGTATTGGTAAAGCGCGCGTCTGCCCTTACCAACTCCACAGCATTCGCCCCCGTAAAACCAACCGCCAGCACCATCACCAGAATCAGCCCGCGACGGTTAACGATTAATTTTTCCAGCGTATATGCACCCAACGGCAGCAGCATCGGGATAATTGTCAGATACGCTTTTTTGAAGCTCCCGGACTGGCTTTTGAAAGGAACAAGAATCGGATAGGTCACAAATATCGCCGCAACCCAGAGCAGTGCCGGAGCCAGTATCAGTAAGCGCTCTTTATCCCGCCACGCCAGCACCAGAATCAACCCACCGAAAACCACCACTGGCAGAAACATATCCAGCGCGACATACGACATCTTGACCGAAGCTGCCAATTCAAACAGGCGCTTGCTAATCAATTCGGGTATCGTCTGGCTTGCCAGCATCGTTTGCAGCGTGAATTCGCGCTCATAAGCAAAATCTTCTGCCTGTGCGGTATAGAAAAACATCGAGGTCAGGCCAGGCGGGGTCGCCACGCCCAGATCCTGCGCATTCCGCATCAGCCAGGGCAGCACCACCACAAACGCCGTCACCGCCATCACGACCACATACAGATAACGCCGCAGCGCCGCTGGCTGAAAAAATCGCGGATACACATAAATCAGTGTCGTCAGCCCCAACACAGGCAGCAGCAGCGAACTATCATTGCGATCCAGATAGGCCAATCCGGCGGCAACTCCGCTCCCCACGAAATTCCAGATTCCACCCTTTTGCAACCCGCGTGTCATCAGATAAATGCTCAGGCACACGAACAGGACATTCACCATCGTCGTATCGGTACGCACAGAATTAAGGACAAATTCCGGCAGTACACCAGCCGCAGCAGCAGCAAACAGACTCCCCGTTTCGGAACAGCCAAATTGTCGTGCAATCGCGTAGGCCAGCACCGGAACCAGCGAACCAATCAGGATAAACGGAATCAGTGCTTGTGGAACCCCAATCCCGAACAATTTCATCGACCCACCCGCCAGAATACCGGCCAGAGGCATCCAGTAATCATCGAAATGAACAATACTGAGTGGCGGGTTCTTGTAGTGCCAGATATAGTCAATAGTGAATCCCTGACCCTCGACCAACCGCACCCCCAGATTATAGTAATGGTTCGGGTCACTGATACCGGGATGCTGCACAAAGGTCAGGCAAAATAACCGGAGCGCCAGCGCGCCCAGGACGATCAGCAATAACTTTTGATAAACTTTCATGCCTTGATTCTTTCAGCATTCAGCCTATTGCGCACAGGCTCATGGCTGTCCTCTCAGTATTTCATCGCCGTCCATTATAGGGGGCATCTGAAACATAATGAAGGATTGACCGAATCAATCACCAGAATTGATTAAGATTGCGGTAAAAAATTCTAAATTAAGGTTTCCTGAGTAACGAGATCGGTTAATATTTAAAGAAACGTAATTACCTTTACAATGTGACTTAATATGCGGGATTGAACATTCTTTTGCTGCTGGCAGTATTTCCTAACATGGCCTGTCACACGAGATTGGATTGATGTATGAAAACAAGGTTCCGGGTAGTCTTATGGGCAGTTATCGGGCTGGTGTTCGCTTCCGGATGCAGTGTTTTTCCCGGATTAAAAGCACTTTCAAATCAGGCGGGCGCTGACGCTGCGGCTGAGAGTGTAGTTCAGACAACCAGTCTGATTATGGGTGATAAAACCGGCCTGACCGACCCCGCCCTCAATGCTGTTGCAGATCGTATCGAAGCCGCCAACAACAAAAATGTAGACATCATCGAAATCCGCAAGAATTTGAATACGGATGTGTTCAGTGTCTATATGCTTCTCCGCCCCGAATCCCAAAACATGACCAATGCTGATTTTTTCAACCAGGAACGCCGCGCCATCGAATTAACCTGGCAGGCAACCCTGGATCAAAGTCAGGGTTCAAATACCTTAAAAGTCGTTCTTCTGGGTCTACGGGCATTTCCAACACTGGATAGAGGCATTGGTTTTCTCGGCGTAATTGATTTTACGGTTGAAATATCACGTACCGATGCACTTGTTTACCTCAACCACCGCCCAAACACAATCAATGATTTTCTTGACCTCATTGCACAGGGCAAAATGATAGCCACCAGACCAACCGACATGGAAATCTACGATGGCACACCCAACCATTCCATATTTATGTTGTCAGAGTTAAAAGCACAGAGCCAGCAATCGGGCTAAAGCGTAAATCAGCCTTATCGTTAGTGAGGATTTAAGCATATGAGTTTAGCCACTACTGAAGATCCAAACAAAAAACTCTCCACTCGCAAAACCTATGCTTGGGAAACGGAGGAAACGCTTGTCGGGCGGCGTAAGAAATTAAGATATCGCATTATGCGTATCTTCACCTTCAGGCGAGTGGTCATAGCCATTTTTCTCGCTGTATTCCTTTACAATCCTTCATTCTCCCTATGGCTTATCAACGATGCCGGGCCTTTCATTCTGCGCATTGTCCTCACACTCACCTTTGCTATTGGGCAGTTCGTGCTGATATTTTGGTTTCTGGGTCGTGCCCGTATGTATACAGTTTGGCCTGGATCAACCAGTGAAGGCATTAGTTTTGCGGACTACCGCGGTCAGCCGGAACTACTGTCACAAGCCAAACAGATCGTCAAGTTAGTGCGCGGTGTGCGCGTCTTCGAAGAAGCTGGTGGAGAGCCGCTCAATGGTCTCCTTCTGGAAGGCCCACCCGGTACAGGCAAAACCTGGCTTGCGCAGGCCATCAGCACAGAAGCAGGTGTCCCCTTCTTTTATCTGGATGCATCCTCCATGCAGTCCATGTTCATGGGTATCGCCCCCCTCAAAGTTATGAATCTGTATCGCAAAGCCCGTAATGCCGCCAAAGACTACGGCGCTGCCATCATTTTCATTGATGAAATTGATGCCATTGGCGCACGTGGCGGTGTATCCACCAAGTCAGAATGGGAAGAATCGCGCTTTTCCCGCAATCGCCTGCCCATGTTTTTCGGCGGTGGTGGTGCTGGAAGTGGTTTGCTCAGTGCCTTACTGGTGGAAATGGATGGCTTTAGTGTCGAACATGGCTTTTGGGCGCGTAAGAAAAACTGGTTCTACCGTACCATCCTGCGCCGCAAACCACCCAAGCCAGAACGCCGCGTCCTGACCATTGGCGCGACGAACCGAATCGGGGCGCTCGACCCCGCTATGCTTCGTCCGGGACGCTTCGATAAAAAAGTCCGTGTGGATGCGCCGGATATGGAAGGCCGTCGTGAAATCATCGAATACTACCTTTCTAAAATGTCACACGATGAGACGATGGATCCCCTCATCCTCGCATCGGAAACACAAAATTACACCCCGGCTGACATCAAATACCTGCTCAATGAAGCCTTGCGCTATGCTTTGTTCGACGGGCGCACCTACATCACCTATGAGGATTTCCGCCGTGCTCAACCCGAACACGAAATTGGTCTGCGTTCCCCCATCAAGAGCTTATCCAATAAAGATAAATATCGACTGGCAGCTCATGAAGCGGGACATGCCATAGCGATTCGCTTGTTCACTCCGGCGTTTCGCATTTCTCGCATCACCATCATTCGTCAGGGTGGTGCGTTGGGTCATGTCAGTTCGCAGCCTGCGACTGAAAGTTTTGACTACCTCCAGACATTTGACTACCTTCTCAATCGCCTGAAAGTATCGGTAGCGGGTCGTGCGGCTGAATACGAGTTTTGCGGTGAAGACCAGCGTTCCCTGAGCGTATATGGTGATTTCCCTGCTGCTCGCTATTATCTGAACCAAATGGCCGCTGCGGGCATGTTCGGCGCGTTAGGTATCAGCCAACCGGAAGCGCAGGATGTCGCAAAAATGAAAGAAGAGGTCATGCTAATGGCGCTCTCCGAGACACGTATGGCGTTACGGCTGCATCGTGAAATGGGAGACGCGCTCATTGACCTGCTCATGAAAGAAAATGAACTCCTCGCCCGTGAAGTCGAAGCCTTTTTCGATCAATACGGCCTGTATACACCCAAAATATCGCTTCAGCCTCAAGCAGCACCTGCCTTGGCCAATTCGAAAGAGTAAAGCTGATGACGAACATCAAAAACGCGCCTACTCAGCCCTATCTGGATACGACAGCGAGTTTCGATTGGGAAAACGAAGAAACGTTAGTCGATCGCCAGCGGCGTTTGCCCAATCGTATACGCAGCTTACTCCGTCGGCGCTGGCTGTGGTTAATTATTCTCGGCATTGTACTCGTCGCCCTGCTGGATGCCGAGATCATGATCGGGCTGGTCAATATTCTGGGGCCAATTCTCCAAATTGCTGCGCTGATGTCGGTCGGGATTCTGCAATTTGTAGCTATTTACTGGTTCTTAAGCCGTTCACGCATGTATGAAATCATGCCCGGAGCTGAAGGAGTCAACTTTGATGACTATCGCGGTCAGCCCGAATTGCTCGAACAGGCCCAGCAAATAGTCACTCTGCTGCGTGGTGTCAAAGCCTTTGAAGGCTCTGGCGGCGAACCCTTAAATGGTCTTTTGCTGGAAGGCCCTCCCGGCACAGGCAAAACTTGGTTGGCAAAAGCCATCAGCACCGAAGCCGGTGTCCCATTTTTCTACGTCGATACCGCTTCACTCCAAGGTATGTTCCTGGGTACTGGCGCGCTCAAAGTGAGCCAGATGTATGGACGAGCGCGTAAAGCCGCTAAAGAATATGGCGCAGCAGTAGTATTTCTGGACGAAGTTGACTCCGTCGGGGCACGCGGTGGTGTCAGCGGCGTAGGCGGTGCAGGCAGTCAGGCTGACAGTTCATTCGGTGGTGGCGACATGGGGTTACTCAGTACCCTCCTCATCGAAATGAGCGGTTTCGGTCAGGAGCACGGCTGGCGGGCGCGTTGGCGAGCCTGGCTTTATAAAACCTTCCTGCGTCGCGATCCTCCACGCATTCAAAAGCGCGTTTTGACCATTGGCGCAACCAACCGCATCAACGCACTGGATGCGGCGCTCCTCCGTCCGGGTCGCTTTGACAAAAAAGTCCGTGTGGATGTCCCGGATATGGAAGGCCGTCGTGATATTATTGAATACTATCTCTCTAAAATGGCGCACGATAACACCATGGTTCCTGCTATCCTGGCGACAGAAACCCCTGGTTATAGTCCAGCCGATATCAAGTATCTGTTGAATGAATCGCTGCGTTACGCACTTTTCGACGGGCGACGCTATATCACCTATAGAGACTTCCGCATGGCACAGCCTGAACACGAAATGGGATTGCGTGCGCCGTTGAAACATATTTCACCAGAAGCCCGCAGTCGTCTTGCCTACCATGAAGCGGGTCACGCCGTAGCCGTGCGTCTCTTCCTCCCGGAAAACCGCATCGCCCGTATTACCATTATTCGTCAGGGTCAGGCATTCGGTCATGTTTTGCACTACCCTGCTCGTGAATCCTATCAGGGGCTGAGGACAAAAACCCAGCATATGAATCGCCTCCGGGTTGCGGTAGCTGGAAAAGCCGCCGAAATGGAATTTTGCGGGATTGAAAATCAAACCCTCGGTGTGGCAGGTGATTTCGGAATGATCAAAGGCCTGCTTTATGAGATGGTATGGTCAGGTATGTTCAATTCTCTGGGCGGCTCGATGGATCCGCGTCGCATGGTCTGGCGCTATCCTGGTCGCTGGGATGAGGTTGAAAACCTGACCCCTGGTCAGGCGCAGGAGATTGATGAGGCTTATCAGCTAATATTGAATGAAACTCGTCAGGCTTTGCGGGAAAATCGTCATATTGTTGAAGCGCTGTACCAACTCCTGCTGGAAAAAGAAGAACTACTCGCGGACGATGTACGGGCATTCTTTGACCAGTACAATCTGTTCACGCCAGACCCTACCTTCATTAAAGACGGGGAAGAAGTACAGATCTTACCGCCTAAAGAGGATAGCAAACTGTTAGCCTAGAGATCGCTTTCAAGAAAGATACCCCTATGCTAAAGGGGTATCTTGAACCTTCTATTTGCCCATCATAATTTGCTTAAATTCTTTAAATCCGGGAAGTGGCTTGTAGATCAGACGATTGCCGCCATATCTGCCTATAACTTCCTCTTCCTCGGTAGGGGATAGTCGGTAAGCAGTGGCGTAAATAATACGCACCTTCCCCAAAGCAGAACTTTGCCGTAAACGTTTGCCGATCATCAGTCCATTTATAGAACCCGGGAGCCGAATATCGATCAGGGCAACATCGGGCAAATCATCGGTATAATTTCCCTCATCAACATCTTCGATCCATTTAACTGCCTCTTCACCGTTAGTAAAGGATACCCCATTCACGCCCAGCATCTCATACAATGCCAGTATCATTTCATACAGATCGGGTTCGTCCTCAACTACCATCCAGGTCGGCATTCAACGTCCTCCGTTACTCTGCTTTCTACCAATATATCTCATTCCGTAAGAAGTCGCCTGACCTTTCACAGTTGCTTCTACAGGGGGAATTCGTCAATAGCTCTGGGTTACACTGACTTCGCTAATTTCCAACCAGATTCTAACCATTGTTAACAATCCTGAAGCCGATTGAGGAGTGATAAGCATCCAATCCCAGATCATATTGAAAAGCGATATGCGATCTTTGATAAGGACTAATGAAAGACCCACCTCTCACAACCGATTTCGATTTTCCACTCGTCGTATCCAGTCGCCAATCCAGACACCACTCCCAGACATTTCCAGCCATGTCGAGAACACCATACGGGCTGCATCCGTCCGGATAGTGATTAACCGGCGTTGTCATCTTGAGACCGGTTTCCGCCGTATTACAGTATTCCTTCTTGAAAGTGTTGCCCCAGGGAAAGGCTCGATTATCATCGCCCTGGAAGGCGCGCTGCCATTGTCGTGCCGTAGGCAAGGTAATCGACATCCCCAGACAATTGCTCAACCAGTTACAGAAGGCCATTGCCTCATACCAGGTAACCATCTCACGGGGGCGATCGTTTCCTTTGAACTTGGACATCTTGGGCTGTTGATTTTCCTCGTGCCAATTCAGCGACTGTGTTGAATAACGCCACCACGTCGGATTAGCATAACCGCCGGAATCATCAATGAATTGCTGAAATTGCTCATTGGTAACGGGATGCTTGCTAATCTGAAAAGCACTGACATCAACCACCTTCTTTGTACGATGCCCCTGGCTGTCAAATTCGGCAACCTGAATATTCCCGGTTGGAATTGAACACCATTCCAGCATCGGCAGGGTCACATCGGATCGTACGGGGCGTGGTGGCGGCAGAACCGCCACATTGGACGACGGTGCTGGCGCGACTGCGACTGCTGCATACGTTACGGCCAGATTCTCAGGGTCATATTCGGGAAATGCCTTTTGAAAGGACTGAAACGCCTCCCACCCCAGTCGTCGTGTGCGAGAATGCCCAAGTAATTCGGAAATCTGCTTATATTCACGCTCAGCTTCCAGCATATGCGACTGGCGATCCAACGCGGTTTCAGCTTCCTGCAAAATCACATCGATATCAATAAAACGCGACGTATAACCATTAACCTTTGCCTGTCGGAGCAGGAATACAGCCTGGTCGAATTGACCATTCTCCATCGCATTTGCAGCAAGCCGGATGACCGTTGGAGCAGAAGCCACTGGCTGCTTGATTTCATTGGGTGAAATCGCTGAAACTGTCGTTCCGCCGCCCTTTTCGTGCTCGGCGAGGTAGATCGAATTCAGGAGTGACTTGATCGCTTCTGTCGTAAGCCCTTTGGTCAGATTGACATACTGCAAATCAGCCAATGAGGGCGGAATATGCGGAGTTTCACGAATGAGAACCGGGATAACCTGCCGTCCCAAACTGCACGCCAGATCATATTCTTTCTTGCAGTAATCTGAATTAACCGATTCCGGCGAAAGCAGATATAAAAACCCGTCGCACCAATCTAAGCGTCGCAAGATTTCCTTCCACCAGTGTTGCCCAGCATAAAGCCGCTGATCAAACCAGACTTCATGAACATCGAGAGCATCGACAATCTGGACGCAATATGGTTTGTCAATGCGGGCATAACTTACGAAAATTCTCATGACGGCTTACCCTTCATATTTCCCGCTGCGGATTTCGCTCTTAAAGCGGAAAATCCCCATTCGCTTCACTTAACCTCGTTTAGTTGCCATTCGGAAACCGCCGCTTTCGCTTCATCTGTCCCAATCAATTCCAACGCTTCAGCAGCTACATCGCACACCCTTTTATCGTCCCACGACACGCCCATCGTGTCCTCTAAAGCAAGTATTAAGTCGGGAACTGCATCGTCATCACCAATTCGACCCAGGGCAACGGCACAAAACCAGCGAATTACGACATCATCATGTTTTAACAACTTCACAAGCGGCTTTACTGCCTTTGGTTCTTTAATCTTCCCCAATGCATCAATTGCCGCTAAGCGAACAAATAACTCCGAATCGAAAATCGCCTTTAACAGCCCACTGCCAGCGCGCTGATCGCCCAGGTTGCCCAACGCTTCAGCAGCAGTCTCGCGTACCATCTCGTTTTTGTCCGTCAGTAAATTGATGATACCGTCAACTGCGACCAGATCCCCCATTTCAGCCAGCGCCCGGATAGCCGCAGTCCGCACCGTCCAATTCTCATCATTAAGCAGTTTTATCAATGAAGGAATCATGCTGTGATCACCAAGCCAGGCCAGTGCCTCGGTAATCGCCCAGCGAACATGCACATCCTCATCGGACATCAAAGCTGCCAACCGATCCAGAATCGCCGGTTCGGGTGATCCGCGAATAACCAATGCATATTCTCGCAAGGATTTTGCGGCGTTCTGTTTCGTCTCCCAATCTTCGTCATGCAGTGCAGTGATTAAATCGGAGAGAATATCGACCTGTGCCACATCGTCGCCGGCTTCTGGCGGCTCAGGGAGCGGTATTTTGAACGATTCTTTCCATTGCTTAACCGCTTCCAGAGCATCGGCAGTGCCAATCGACTCAAGAGCCTCGGCAGCAATATCGCAGATACGTTGATCGGAAAGCCAGGGACGGCTCATATCTGCCAGACAATCAATGATGTCCTGAGTGGCATCTTCGTCCTTAATATGCCCCAGTATGTCGATTGCAGCCCCTCGAACATTAATGTCGGAACTATGAACGATATTGCGCAGTTCTGCCAAAGGTGGCTTGACGATCTTTTTCAACGCTTCCCGTGCTGCATCGCTGACGAGATACTCCTCATCGCCCAAAGAATGGATCAAAGCTGGAATGACACCAACTTCATCTTTCATAACGGTGAGCACATTAATGGCACTCAGCCGTACCTGTGTATCCTCATCCCGCAGGGCACGGATTAATTGAGGTGCAGCCACAGAAGGCAAAGCTGCCCCCAGTGCCAACACAGCATCACGCCTCACCTGCCAATCAGGATCCAACAGCCCGGTGTTCACATCCTGACCATCTGGCGACACTGCAACATGCTGCCTGTCCTTGTCACGCTTAAGACGGTCTTTTACTTTGCTGCGTGCCTTTGAACCTTCTGACTCACCCGGCGGAACCCGCCCTGCTTGTTTTCGCCAGTTAGCGACAGCCTCCAAAGCTTCCGGCGTACCAATTGAAGTCAGCGTCTCAGCAGCAACATCACATATTCGGTGTTTGGCCTGACGAGGACGTGTGGTATCGGATAAGCAGTCAATCAAACGCTTTACACCGGCGTTATTCCATTGATACCGCAGGGAATCAATGGCGACACTGCGTACCTCTGCTGCTTGCGCGTAGGTAGCATTCAGCAGTGCGTGACCAGCCTTTTCATCATTGATGTGACTAAGCGCATCAATCGCGTGGATTTTTTGTCGGCTGTCGCTGCTGGGAGAGTCGAGTATCTCAAGCAAACTTTCAAGTGAAGACTTACCCATCGCGGCGATTGAGCGGGCCGCAGCCTTACCGATACGCCAGTTTTCATGCCCAAGCAGGGGGATGAGAGCGGGAACAACCACCGGATCTTTAATACGCCCTAATGCAATGACAGCTTCCGCCACGACCAACTGGTCAGAATCCGATAACAGATCAGATAAACGGGGAACAGCAGCTTTTTCGTGAATCTCGCCACAGGCCCATGCTGCGCCACGCCGACGATGCCAATTTGCGTCCTTCATCAGTTCTAGCAGCGTTGGCGTAACAGCCTGACCAAGCTGGCGTAACGCTGTTATGGTGGATTCGCGCGTTTTGTCTTCCAGACTATCAATAGCCTGTGTTAGACCCGGCATCGGTACGCTTGAGATACGATTGAACACCTCATTAGCTGCACGCCGTACCGACCAACTCCCGTCCCGCATCACTTCTAATAGGATGAAAGCCGCTTTATCATCAGCGCAGCCAATCAGGATGCTCGCCATAGCGACCCGGCGATCACCCTCCATACTTCCAACAAGGAGTTTGACAACAGCATCATACGTTTCCGCGCTAACGGCTGCGGCACGCAGTGTACAATCCAGGGCGAGATAGGGGTCTATAGCTGCAATTTTCAGGATTGTTTCATCAGGATTGGGCATTAATCCGACCAGCACATGAACAACCCGATCCCAACGAGTCGGAATTCGTTCAAATGATGAATCAAAGGCCGGTTTGGTGAGTCGTGAAGCAAAATCACCGCGCATTAAGCCCAGCGCTGCGAAATATTCCTGTATCAGTTGGTTGGAAAAACGCACAAACTGACCATGCGATTCCAGCAAAGTGGCATTGAAGGCGGCATTCAGCAGGAAATAACTGCCAACAAAATCCAGCGCGTATTCAAGGGTTACAAAAATTGACGTGTCCGCATCCAGCATTCCTAATGCCAGATCAGCCAACCCCTCTTCCAATCGCTTGAAAGTAGACTCATCAATATCACCTGAATGCGCCTTGCCATGATCCCACAACCGGGTCACCAGATTTTGCATCAAGCCGCCCCGGTTAGCAGGCAGTTCATGCGTGGGCGACAAATCATACATAACAATCAAGGCGCATAGCATCAACGGATTTCGCGCCAATTCGGATAACCGCGGGGTAGGCGGATGCGCCGAATCCTGATCGAATCGTAGCTGTGAGACAAAATCTATTGCATCATTTTCAGCCAGATAACTCATCGCAAATTGTTGGATATGCGAGCGATCGAGATCCGTTGTCTTCAGTGCCGGAATGCCTAAATCTAGCCGCGCATCATAATCATCTTCCCGACAAGTCACAATCACACGCTGTGGCCCATTCGCGCCTTGCAGCCATTTTCGTAATTGCTTTGCCTTTTTCTCGGAAGCCTCGCCCATTTCACTCAGGCCATCCAGGAACAAGGCAACTTTGCCCTTCGCCAGCAGCTTGATGACATCAGATTCCAGCGTCCAGTTCGCTCGAATGAATTCAGCCGGTGTAGCTTCGTCACCCCAATCAACCAGTCTGAGATACAATGGCAGTGGTGATACTTTAGGCGCTTTCCGGTACAGATGGGCAGCGTCCAAAACCAGATGCTCCAAAGTAGTCGTTTTGCCACTCCCCGGTGTTCCAAGCAATACCAGCAGTGGATGGCTTTCAATAACCTCATAGATACTCGTCAGCATGGCGACCTTGGTCGCGTCCAGAGAAGGTTGTGAGTCACCCGAATCGACCAGAGTATATCGACCAGGCAGATTCCAGGTCTTGATAAAGATCGGCTGTGGTCGAATCACAGCCTCCCCATAGGTATTGAATGTCTGAGACGAATAGGCGAAATATTCAAAAGTTCCCCGGTCAGCTTCCAGGTTAGCAATCAGCGTATTGGTATAGCGTGTCTCAGGATCTGGTACGGCAAAAACCTGGTCGGCCAGTCGATCTCTTAAATTGCCGATCAGTTGCTTTACCTGGGCTTTATAGACCTTCTCATTATGCCACTCCGTAAAGTCAATGTATTGCCGCCGTTCCATCTCCAACGGCCATTCATCCTCTGGGATAGGGAAAAGCAGTACAGGGAATACAATCCGTTCCAGGCGATCTGCACGGGCAAGTTCCCGTTGGCAATATTTTGACTTTACGTATTCAGGGCTAAGAACCGTAATCATCGCTGAACAATCGTTTACGGCTTTTTGCAGCGACTTGAGCCAATCATCACCCGGCACGATGTCCAGCCGGTCCATCCACAGATTTACACCAGCGTTTTTCAGGTCGACTGCCAAACGCAGCGCGAAATCAACCTGGCTGCTCCGGTAGCTCAGAAATATATGTTTCTTCTCTTGATTTGATATAGTAAATTGATCCATCACCGTTAATATATTTCCCAAACAAGGTGCTATAAGTAATGTCAGGCGGCATATATTACACTCGAAGTTTATAATTGGCAACATTACAAACTATTTCAATATGGCACCCCACGAGTCCTAATAACACATATACATTGAATAATCTACTATTTTATTACCATACATACGCATTGTTATGATAGTGCAGAAATACACAACAAATTTCTACAATTTGCGAGGGATTTTTTTGAAAATCCCATTTAGATGTAACACTCTTGTCAATAATTATCATAATAGCACTAATAACGCATCCAACAATTGAGGCCTGAAAATCCTTGATACAATTCATGTTCCAAACCTGTCACCACACGGACATATCGTTTGTTTTCGGATATAATCAGGTTTACACATCTTACTATCCTGAAGGACATGTGCACCATGCCTCTAGTAGAACAATCCATAGAAATTGAATCCCCCGTCTCAGCCGTATTTAACATGATTGCCGACCAACCTGAACGTCAGGCAGAATGGTGGCCTCCCATTGAGCTTCAGGAACGGGTATCGCCTCCCCCAACCGAAGTCGGTTCCGTGTCCAGTTATGTCTATAACATGATGGGTGTCAAAATCAAAGGCGAGCATGAAGTTTTAGAAATGGCGCGTGACGAATACCTGCGTGTTAAGACTATCAGCGGCATCGACAGCGAATTCGAGTTCATTTTCCAGCCCAGTGGTTTGGGAACCCTCCTCACCATTCGCGTCAATTACAATCTTCCCGGCTCGGTAATCGGACAATTGCTGAACAAAATGGTCATTGAGAAAAAGAATGAACAGGATTTGAATGATGGACTGGTAAACCTCAAGTCCATTATGGAAACCGAAGCCCATAGCTAACAGAAAAGCCTCTTCCTACTGTAGGGACGCGCTTTATCGCATTCGCCTCCCATGATTCCATTTCTTTTCCGGGTAACGAAATGGTGGATTTGTGACAGTGGGTGTTGTTGAGATAAGATCAATCATAGTATAGGTTTAGTGGTAGTGACGAGGGATTGAGATTATGGAACAACGGATGGTTCAGTTTATCCGTGCCTTACGCGCGGCAGGCGTGCGAATTTCGCTTGCCGAGAGTCAGGATGCCATGTACGGAGTCGAAGCGATTGGGGCTAATGACCGCAATCATTTCCGCTCGACACTCCGGGCGACTCTGGTCAAGGAAGGCCGCGATCAGGGTACTTTCGATTATTTCTTCCCGCTCTTTTTCGGCAATAACACCCCACCCATGGAAAATATTCCAGACAATCTCTCGCCGCAGGAACAGCAAACTTTGCAGGACGCGCTGCAATCGCTGGTCGGGAATATGGAAGCCCTCAAGGATTTACTGCGCCGGATGCTCGAAGGTCGCCCATTCTCACAGGAAGAACTCGACCAGATGGCAAAGCAATCCGGTCTGAATCAGGGTAACGAAATGTACCAGCGTTCCTGGTTCGAGCGACGCATGAATCGTCAATCGGGGATGCAGCAGTTGCAAGAGATGATTGAGCAGCTTTTGCAGCAGCTCAGTGAAATGGGCATGAGCGACGAAGCCTTACAGGAACTCCGCGAACAGATGCAGCAAAATGCTCAGGCCTTATCCGAGCAGATTTCCAACTATGTCGGCACATCGCTGGCAGAGCGCATGGCGGAACAGGAACCAGAGGCAAAACCCGACCTCATGGATGTGCCCTTCAGCCAATTGAATCAAAGTGAAGTCGACAATATCCGCGATGAAATTCGCCGCCTTGCCGCCCGATTACGTAGTCGTGCCTCCTTACGCCAGCGCCGCGCCAAATCCGGTATGCTCGACCCACGCAAGGTCATGCGTGCCAACATGAAATACGGCGGCGCACCGGTTGAGTTGAAGTTTCATACCCGCCAGGTTAAACCGCGTCTGGTCATCATCTGTGATGTCAGCACATCCATGCGCTACTGCGCCGAATTCCTGCTAACCTTAGTTTACGAGTTACAGGATGTAGTTGCCCGTACCGACAGCTTTGTCTTTATCGACGATCTGGTAGACATCAGCATGACCTTCGAGGAAATGCAGCCGCAGGAAGCCGTTAGTCAGGTCTTGCGTGATAATCCACCCGGATATTACAGCACCGATCTTGGCAACAGCCTGAATACCTTCCAGCATGACCATATGAGCAAAGTCACCAGCAAAACCACCGTGATTCTGCTCGGTGATGGACGTAACAATTACAACGATCCGCGCCTGGATGTCGCCTCGGATATGGAACGCCGCTCACGCCGCCTGCTCTGGTTTTGCCCGGAGCCGCCGACCATGTGGGGAACAGGCGACAGCGACATGCATCGCTACGCACCCATCTCCAGTGGTGTCTATAAAGTGAGTAACTTGCGCGAACTGGCGAATGCGGTGGATGCCATTCTGGCGGATGGCTAAAGATGTAGGTGAAGTTGTATCCGGGGTATCGACGACACACATCGCCGTACCCCGTTCAATGGTACGCGCAGGGTTAACGATGAATGGCTAAAAGTTACTGCTCTATCTCGCGAACAGGTCGCTTGATAGTATTGCCAATCGGCTTAAATTCCCAATCCTTGCCAAATTCCTTCTTGGCCTCGGTACGGGACATAATCCACAATTCCGCATTATCGTAGTTGAAAGGGCCGCTGAAGCTGCGTCGGCGCTCTATCTCCGCTTGTGCTTCTTCGCGTGTGTCATGTTTGCTGATAAAGCGCGTCTCTTTTTCGTAGTTGCGGCGCACACATACACAGTAATATTCACGGGTGCGTTTAGTTTTCGGCTCAGTTGCTTTCACCATCGCGTTGCCTCTTTCTTCAATTCCACTTCGGAAAAAAACAGCGCACGAGCAACCCCCTGCGCTGTTTTTAGTTTCAAAGACTGAACGCTCTAGTAACGATCACCACGGCCACCACGACCACCACCGCCGCCGCCACGATTATCGCGACCACCGCGACCACCACCGAAACCGCCGCCGGAAGAACGATCTTCGCGTGGGCGAGCTTCGTTAACGGTCAACGGACGGTTGTCCACTGAGAAACCGTTGAAGCGACGGATAGCTTCCTGTGCACCCTCTTCGGTTGCCATTTCGACAAAACCGAAACCCTTGGGACGACCTGTGTCACGATCGGTGATGATCGTAACTTCGGCAATTTCGCCCGCCTGCTCGAACAGTTCACGGAGCTGTTCCGAGGTGGTCGAATAGGGCATATTGCCAACATACAACTTCTTAGCCATGAGAAACTCCTGTATGGATCCCACAAAACGTGTAATACGATAGAGCTTGAAGGCAGAGGCGGAAGAATGCAGGAGCGGCTAATGTATGAGAGCGCACAGTGCAGATTCAAACCAGAGCGTTATCATGCTCTACCACCACTCATTATCCCAGAATTCTGTTCTTCTGTACAGGGGCAATTTTACATCGGACTATTGCATAATAAGATATTTGAAGTCAAAATAAGCACCCGAATCTCGCCTCATTTAGCCAGATTTGTTGTGAAAAAGTTCACCAATTGGGTCTCATATTCAGCAGTATGATCGAACATCGCCATGATGTGTTCACTGCCCTCTACAATCCAGGGATCGACCTGCCCACCCTGCGCCCGAATCGCATCCGCCAGATCATAAGCGTACTGAACACTCAAACGTTTATCAGCCGTTCCATGCGTAATAAACACCGGACGACCATTTAATTTCGCCACTGCATCAATCGGGCTGCGCGCCATAATGTCCCGCCCGGAAACAACTTTTCCCATCAGTACCGCCGCCGGTTCGAGGAAACCCGGAAACCCATTTCGCGCCAGTTCAGCTAGCAGTGCTGTTTGTAAGTCAGCATACCCACTATCCTCCCATACCGCCGCCACACGGGGTTCCTCCCCCATTGCAATCATCACTGTTGCCGCACCCAGCGAAGTCCCATACAGGCCGATCTTTTGTGCCGGGATATGCTGTGTATCCACCAGCCAATCCCACGCCCCCAGCACATCCAGATATTCCAGTGTCCCGGCGGCATACCGACCATCCACCACCTGCGAATCCCCATGATTACGCAGATCAATCATCAGCACATTAAATCCCGCGTGATTTAGCATCCCCGCTGGCAGCAGAATAAACGGAGAATGCTTGCAGTCATTCAAGCCATGTACCAGAATCACTGCCGGAGCATTTGCGGCATCCTCACCCACCGCCGGAACATACCATCCGCTGATATTCACCTTATCGCCTCGGCTGGGGAAATTGACATCCTGAAAGCCAGTCATGGCATACGCGCTTAAGTCCGGCTTATCCATCCCATAAGCACCGTTGACTGAAAATGCTTCTGGACTATTATCCACCCACAGCGCCCTGTCACCCACTGAGCATCCCGGCTGAACATTGCTCAGTTGATTGTAAACAACATATCCCCCACCAGCGTATGCAGCGCCCAGCAGCACAACAATAACGATCACCAATCCCGTCAGAATGCGCTTGCGGCGAGTCATAATAAATCCTTTTCAGCAATAAACCTTAATACTCAACACCACTTTACTCCGCCGTCCTGTAAATTGGCAAGCCAGAAAAATCGCCCTTTATTTGCGAAGTGGCGTGGACTTACAAAGCATCACCGCTCACTCTGCGTTAAAATCTTTTCTCATCACTTTTTACTTTAACCTTTCACTTTACACGGAATCAAAAACCCCCTTCCAAACTGGAAAGGGGCTTCGATCATACCGTTACTCGCTGTCCTCACTGCTCTCAGTGCTTGGACTTTCTTTATCGGCCTTTTTACGGGTCGCTTTTTTCTTGGCAGGCGGTGGAGCGCTCGGTTGCTCACCCATCGTCGCCGCCTCCATCAACAGGGTCAGTCGGTCAGCCATGCCAGCCGGGTCAGGATGAATTCCATCCTGCAAAAGTGCTGTCTCAAAAACCTGCTCCACGACCGCCCTCACCAGCGGATTTTCCGGGTTATTCACCACCATGCCGCTCAGATTGTGCATCAGAGAATGACGCGGATTCAACTCCAGAATCTTCACTGGCAGTTCATATTCCTTGTCCAACAGTCGGTTGATACGGAACATATTCCGGCTGGCGCTGGCTTCATCGCTCACCAGACGCGCTGGACTTCCGGTCAGACTCTTGCTTGCCCTCACCTCGCGCACACGATCACCCAGAACATCTGCGAAATGCTTACGCAGGGTTTCAAACGAATCTTCCGCTAGACTGTCATGTGCCGGAGTTTCATCTTCCTTCACTTCACCGACGCTGCTCAGGTCGATGTCCGCCTCATCCACATTCCGCAGCTTATGACCCTTATAATCGGTCAGCCCCATTAGCATAACCGTGTCCACCGGATCAGTCAGGAACAGCACCTCAATCCCACGCTGATGGAATGCATCCAGATGCGGACTGCGCGACGCGCTATGGAAATCCTCGCCCAGAATGTAGTAAATATCCTCCTGATTCGCGGCCAACCGCCCAACAACATCATCCAGCGAAAATTGTTCTTCCGGGTTTTGGCTGTTCGTAGAAGGGAAATACAAAAGCGGTTCAATATCGGCTCGGTCTTGCGGAGCCATCGCCACGCCCTGCTTGATAAACCGCCCGAACTCCGCATAAATCTTGAGATATTCATCCTTGTTCTTCTGTGCCAGCCGTTTCAGTTCACTCAGCACCTTGCCCGTGATGGTCTTTTTCAGGTTCGCCATCACCTTGTTCGCCTGCACACTCTCGCGGTTCACGTTCAAAGGCAGGTCTTCGCTGTCCACTACGCCCTGCACAAATTGCAGATATTCCGGCAGTAAATCCTTGCTGTACTCCTGAATCATCACCTTACGTGCAAACAGCTTCAACCCCGGTTCTTTGCGGGGACTCAGAATACTGCGCTCACCATTCGCCGGAATATAGAGCAAGGTGTAGAACTGTAGGGGTACATCTGCTCGCATATGAATGCGGTGCAGTGGTTTTTCCCAGTCCATCGTCAGCATCTTGTAGAAGTCATCGTACTGTTCGTCCGTGACTTCTTTCGGGTCTTGCCGCCAGATGGCCTGCTGCTTATTGGTGGGTTCTTCATCTTCGCCCACATAAATCGGGAATGTCACGTAATCCGAATGTCGCCGGATGATATCTTTGATCTTCCACCCCGAAGTGAATTCCTTCGCGTCTTCCTTCAAATAGATGATGATGTCCGTACCACGTGCCTCGCGTTCAGCAGGTTCCAGACTGAAGGTCGCGCCGCCTGTGCATTCCCAGGCATAAGCCGCCTCATCCGGTTTATACGAACGCGAAACCACCCGCACTTTGTCGGCAATCATGAACACTGAGTAGAAGCCGACACCAAACTGCCCGATGATGTCCTGCGAGGAATGACCATTTTTTGATTCCTTCATCGCCTCAATAAAGGCTTTCGCGCCACTCCGCGCGATCACGCCCAGATTATTCACCAGATCGTCCTTGGTCATGCCAATTCCGGTGTCACTGATCGTGAGGGTATTGGCCGCTTCATCCGACTTGATTTCAATTGCCAGTTCAGCTTCCGGGTCGAGGATATTCTGATTAGTCAGCAGTTCAAACTGAACACGATTGAGCGCGTCCGACGCATTGGAGATCAATTCCCGCAGGAAAATCTCGCGCTCGGTATACAGTGAGTGAACAAGAATATCCAGTAATTGTTGAATTTCAGCTTGAAAAGTAAATGTCTCAGCCATAAAACGAACTCCTGGCCTGCTTGCATATATCCGGTTGATCGGGATTTTCGGAAGGTATTTATAACACTTTCGTGTTAGAAACAGGTAAAAATTCTACCGTCTTAAACTTGTCCTATCGGGGGCGAGTTGTCCACACCGCATCCGGGGTAATCTGGTCTTTCGGACGGTTGCCTGTATCGTCATATTCACTCTGGGAAAGCCGGTTGACCCACTTGAGCGTCATATCGTGATCACAGTATATCTGGCAGCTTAATCGATACTGTCCGACCAATCCGCTTTCCGCCAATCGGTCACGCTCGGCAGTCGTCATAGCATCCGGCTCACCTGTGCGGAACTGTACCCGACAGGTCGTACATTTAGCATAACCACCGCAGCGATGCAGAATGTCGAGTCCGCTGTCTTCCAGAGCCAGCACCAGGCGCTTTTCATTCGCGGCTTCGAAAGTAGAGCCATTTTCAATCGTAATGTTGGGCATATCAAATGTGTCCGCTGAACAACGAGGTCTTACGGCTTTTGCTTCATTGTAACGATGCCGCGTTCTGGATTCGATTTGCTCTCGCGTTTGCTAATGATTTCGGTTTCCACATAAACCGTATCGCCATGAAAGATGGGGTGAGGGTGGGTGATATTTTCATAGCCGAGGTTCGCCACAATAGTACCCTGTGTAGTGTCGCCAACGCTGATTCCGACCACGAGGGCGAGGGTGAACAAGCCATTCACCAGCCGTTGACCAAACTGGGTTTTACGGGCGAACTCTTCATCCACATGCAGCGGCTGGTTATTCATCGTCAGGGCGCTGAACAGGACATTATCCATTTCGGTCACGGTGCGCCCCAGCTCATGCTTAATCACCATGCCGACTTCGAGTTCTTCATAGTATTTTCCGGGCATAAGGACATCCTTTTCTATAGTGCAGGAATCGCTCTGCTGCAATGCCTTATCCACACCGGATGATATTTTGTTCCCCCTCTCTAGTGCGCAGCCTCCCTGTGGGATGCAATGGAGAGGGGGCTAGGGGGTGAGGATAATTGCCTTTGCAACAAAGCAGATAGAGAGCCTATAGTAGTCGTTATGCCCGGACAAAATCAACTCTTTTGAGCCATTGCATCATCGCGGAACAATCACGCCGCGTAAGCGGGGCATAACCTTCGGCTCCATATCCGACTTTGCCGTCTCGAATTCTTCAGACACCCGCGCCTGCCCATGCAGTAACATCTCTAACCATCCCCGGCGTGACAAATTTTCTTCCTTGGCTTCCCGCAGCAAATCATCACGGCGGGCATCAGCGGCGACTTTCATCTGGTTATAGGACATATTCATGATTGTTTCCCTCTGTTGAACTTACTTTGTCAAAACTGAAACGAGCAGCACAAAACTAACGTCAGCCCACCTGAGGCGAACGAAATACGAAACAGATTGTCAGATAAGGTAAGATTTACTTGATGCGGTCTGCGATTGCCTTGCGCACGTCGTCACTGATATTCAGCACACCAAATACTTGCAGCGAATTGATGGTTTCACGCGCCAGCTCTGGCGTAACATCGGAAGTGAGCGTCATCATTCCAACCACTTTAATGTCGGTGAGTTGACCTTTCGTTAGGCGTTCTTCCAATTCCTTACGATCCAGCACCAGTGCGCCCAACACCATAATTTTGCGCTTGACGGTTTCCTTGACCACATCGGCATGAACGGCAAGCTGGTTGCGAATGGCGGTGCGGATAAAATCGGTTCGGTTGGAATAAAATCCCTCCGCTACCAGCAGATCGACCTGCCCTAAATCCACGACACCCATATTGATGGTTATTTTCTCACTATCTGCCACTTTATCATCTCCCCGCCATCCACCTGGATGGTACAATGAAATCAGTGTATTTCATTTTTCCCATCCTGTCAACATCCAATTACCATCCACATAGATGGTAATTGCCACACTACAGGTAAAAACAACCGGACAGGTAGCATTAATGAATGACACCTCGTAAAATCGGCTCATTCAAATCCCTTTTGACTCAGGAGAACATCAGTGGACATCATCCCCGACCAACTGCCCCACCGCGAAGTTTATAAGCTGCTCATCGGCTCGATAGTCCCGCGCCCGATTGCCTGGGTGAGCACAGTCAATGCCGAAGGCAGGCCGAATCTCGCGCCCTTTAGTTTTTTCACTGCCGTCTGTTCACTCCCACCGACCGTGCTTTTCTGCCCCGGCGTTCGCGATACCGACAGCGCTCAGAAAGATACGCTCAATAATATCCGCACCACAGGCGAATACATCATCAATTTCGTCACAGAGGAATTGGCGGAAAAGATGAACATCACTGCGACAGAATTACCTTCTGAAGTCAATGAATTTGAACGTGCAGGATTAACGCCTGAACCCGGCAAAGTCGTTCAGATTCCGCGTGTTGCCGAAAGTCCGATTCACTTTGAATGCCGCTTGAATCAGGTTGTTACCGTGAGTGACCAACCGGGTGGGGGTCACATCGTCATCGGCACAGTACAGCACATGCATTTTGACGACGCAGTTTTCCGTGAAGGCAATTACATCGACCTACATGCTTTCCACGCTGTAGGCCGTTTAGCGGGGCCAAGTTACAGCCGCGTCAATGACTTTTTTGACATCAAGCGCTTGCCACCAGAAATCAAACGCCCTTGAGCAAGCCCCCCGCTGCATCATGACTGGTCAGGTCGTGTCTTTCCCCTCGCCATGAGGGAGAAGGGCTGGGGGTGAGGGCTTTTAGGGCATCTCATTCAAACCGCTGCTGTCCAGCATAAAGATATTCTGAGCATCGATCGGGGTTTCACCCTCGGCAGCTTCCAATCGCGTATAGCTTCCGTCGGTATGAAGTTCCCATGCACGCTGGTTGTCGCGCAGATACGTCGCCAGCATACGCAGCACCCGTTTTTGTAAAGCACTATCCAGCACCGGGAAAACAACTTCAACCCGATTATAGAGATTGCGCCGCATCAAATCCGCGCTGCCCAGGTAAATACGATGTTCGGGTGGTGCATTCTGAAAATAGAAAATGCGGCTGTGTTCCAAAAATCGTCCCACATGGCTGACCAGTCGAATATGATCGCTAATGCCGGGTATACCGGGCAGAAGGCACGATAGCCCACGCACGATCAAATCGATCTGTACACCTGCTTGAGAAGCCTGATAGAGTTTCTGTATCATCACATCTTCTTCAAGTTGGTTCATCTTCAAAATCATATGAGCGGGTTTGCCTGCCCGCGCTGCCGCGATTTCATTATCAATCAGCGCCAGCAGTTGACTGTGCAGATATTCCGGCGCGACCAGCAGCCGTTTATAGGCGGTAGAAGGAGCATATCCGGTCAGCCGGTTGAATAAGCGCGATACATCATCGGCGATTTCCGGGTTACACGTCAACAAACCAATATCGGTGTATAACCGCGCCGTAACCGCATTATAATTACCTGTCCCCAGATGAACATAACGGCGAACACCATCCGGTTCCCGCCGTACCACCAGGGCGACTTTGGCATGGGTTTTCACGGGTAGTTCTTCTACACCGTAGGTAACATGGACACCCTTATGCTCTAACTGCCGCGCCCATTCGAGGTTGTTTTCCTCATCAAAGCGCGCCTTAAGTTCGACCAGCACCGCCACCTGTTTATCGTTATCACGAGCTTCCAGCAGCGCTTCGACAATCGGTGAATTTTTCCCTACCCGATACAGAGTCGTTTTGATCGCCAGCACATCTGCGTCACGAGCCGCCGCCCGGAAAAACTCTTCAACCGGAATGAACGAATCATAAGGATGGTGCAGGAGAATATCGCCCTGCCGGATAGCCGAGAAAATATCCTTATCGCTGAAAATTTGCGGGACACGCGGTACATAAATCGGAAATTTGACATCGGGCTGATCGATAGAAGACAGTTCAAACAGGCTGCTCGCGCCAAGTGCCCCGTCAATCATATAAACATCGCGTTCAGCATCCACATCAAGCTGCTGAATCAATTGATTCAAAGTGCGCTCGCTGATGTCATTCGGCACACTCAGCCGCACGACAGAACCAAAACGCCGTTCGCGCAGGCTTTCTTCCACCATCGAACTGACGCTGCCGACCATATCCTCTTCATGCTCGTAATCAATATCCGCATTACGGGTCACGCGGAAGGGATACTGCTCAACAACCTTCATCCCCGGAAACAACGAAGACAGATTATCTGCAATCACATCTTCCATCCAGGCGAAGGTGTTTTTCAACGTATTGTCATTGCCATAACGTCGCATCGCCTTCCCCAGATCAACCAGTCGCGGCAGTACATCCGGCACTTTGACCCGCACAAATTCATGATGCTTGCTGTGCCCATTATTGCGTTGCAGCCAAACCGCCAGATTGAGGCTCAGGTTCGAGATAAACGGAAAAGGTCGCGCATGATCGACAGCCAGCGGTGTTAAAACTGGAAACACTTCTTCCTGAAAATAACTACTGAGTGCCGCACGCTGATGCGGCTCCAGCTTGGTAATATCCACAACATGGACATCAAACTGTTCGAGTTTCGTCAGCACTTCGCGCATCGTGATACGCTGCTGACGGATTAATTCCAGCACACGACTCCGAATCTCGGATAAGAGCACACCAGGTTGATAACCATCAGGACGGTTATTAGGCAAGCCAGCTTTCATCTTCTCATGAACAGCCGCCACCCGTACCATATAAAATTCGTCGAAATTGTTCCCGAAAATTGCCAGGAACTTAACCCGTTCCAGCAGCGGAGTCGCCTCATCCTGCGCCATTGCCAGCACACGGCGGTTAAACTCAATCCAGGCTAGTTCGCGGTTAAGATACGTTTCGGGAGTCAGTTCCGGCAGAGGGGTATTGTCTACAGCGCCCAACATAAAATAAAATCCATTACAACTGGAAGGAATTGTAACTTTGGATAGTAACCTATTTCATTACCATTTCCCAATCTCACCTGCGCTGGACAAATTCGACAATATGCGCCGCGATTTCCTCCCCCTTTTCCTCCTGCAAGAAATGCCCCGCGCCTTGAATCGTGATGACAGGCTGATCTATCGCTGTCGGGATAATCTTGCGGAAGAAACGATCACCACCACCTGTCACCGGGTCACTATCAGAAAACATGACCAGCGCAGGCTTATTCCAGTGCTTGAGTGCCTCCCGCGTTTGGCGCAGTTCCACTGCACCCGGATCATCCATCTTCAGTGGAATCAATAATGGGAACGCTGCCACTCCCGCCCGATACATCCCGTCAGGAAATGGCGCATCGTAAGCCGCGATAGTCTCGGCAGACGGAGAATTGGCGACGGAACTGATTTGCACCAGTTTTCCCGGCTCAAGATCGCGTCCGGTACGTTCGGCAAAATTACGCCACTGCATGAACCCTTCGCTCATCGGCAAATCACCAGTCGGCAGACCCGTATTCATAATCACCAACCGCGCAAAACGATCAGCCATCTCCGTCGCGACAGGCAAGCCTAAAATCCCGCCCCAATCCTGGCATACCAGCGTAATATCCCAATCCAGTCCATAGCCATTACCCGCCCTACCTCGGACAAACCCGGAATCATTTTGCGATACAGATATGCCCAGGTTGGTTCGCCATGCAGGCACAAAATCGGATTACCCGTTCCACTCTCCACATAATGAACCCGCGCGCCATTAACTTCAACATACTGCGGCGCATAAGGCCAATCGACTAAATTCCCGAATCGTTCTTCAGGGGTACGCAAAATCGACATTAATTTTCACCCTTTCAGGAAGCAATTTCGGAAATCATAACCGCCGGTCAATGGACTTGCCAGTCAATAGGCAAAGCCTCTTGATCTCACTACAATGAGAAAATCCACCCACTATTGCAAAAGGAGCCGAGATGTTTACCCCTGAAGAACGCAGTGAACGCATTAACCGTATCCGCCAATTCCCGGCGGAACTGGAAGCGCGGGTTAAAGACCTGTCCGAAATCGAATTAACCACCCGCTTCGTCGCAGGCGAATGGACAGTCGCCCAGAATGTTCACCATCTGGTAGATTCGCATATGAACGCCTATATCCGCACCAGGCTATTTTTGACCGAGGATAATCCCACCATCAAGCCTTACGATCAGGATTTGTGGGCGGAATTACCCGATGCTTGCACACTGCCCATCCAGCCGTCAATCAACATCCTGCATGGCCTGCACTATCGCTGGGTAAAGCTTCTCGAAAGTTTGAGTGAATCGGATTGGAATAGAGGCGGCATCCATCCCGAAATCGGTGCGATTACCCTTGAGGATATTCTGAGAATCTATTCCGATCACGGCATCGGTCATATTGACCAGATTAATCGAACCCTTGCCGCCGCGAAGTGACTACAATTTCTTTTCTAGATTGGCTTCCAACGCTCTCTTCTAACCCCTTCAGTGGGTTTACCAATTCTCTCATAGCCTCCGGTTTCGAACCGGAGGCGGCACATCACGCAACAAACTTTTGAACCTTAGGCTTACTTAGCCGCGTTCGATAGTAACCGTCACATCGCTGCTGGATTGATTACCCACTTTATCAAAAACAACGGCTGTAAAAGTTTCGCTTCCGGTGCGGGTGATACTCCATTCAAACCCAAACGGCGCATCGCTGTCCGCACCCAGGAATTGACCGTTGTGATAAAATTCGACCCGATCAATACCATAATCATCATTGACAATCGCTTCCAATGGAATCGATGAATTGGTAGGCCAACGGAACACCTGCCCCGGTTCACCAGCATTCAGCGTCACCGTCGGCGCGCTGTTATCGACAATCACCTGCACCGTTGCCGTTTCAGCACTGTTGTCACTGCGCACAACCGTCAGCAGGATATTGTATAGACCGCTTAATCCGGTTGTGTCCCAGCTTTCCAGCGTTGCTCCTCGCGCGAATTCTGTATGCTGTGTCCCGATTTGATTCCACTGCGATGGATTCGCTCCCTGACCATAGGCCAGTTGATAATATTGCATGTTGACCGGATCGAGACTGCCTCGCACATCCACCACACCGCCCACGTATGACAGTGGACGTGGTTGCAGAATTTGCACAGTGCTCAATGTCGAAGGACGGCTGATGGTATCCAGCTCAGTCGGCGGCAGCGGCTGATTATTCGCGACCCACCATTCCTGAGCCTCCGATGGCGGGATGAAAAACAACGTATCGACGCGCAGTTCAGCGGGGGTCGTCGCTGTCGCACGCTGCCCTGTCTGGCTGTTAATCTGTACCATCTGCCAGTAGGTATCCGGCTGATTCGGTTGGTACCCACCCGATAGAAAAATCTCGTTCCGCACCGGACAGACCTGATTGGGTAGCAAACCAGACCGTTCGCAGACCTGCATTTGCAGCACCCCGTCCGGCTGCGTCCAATCGGCTGCCGGGAGTTGATCGCGTTCATGAGCATACTGCATGACCGCTCGCCAGATTACCGCCGCCCCTTCCAAACCGAGCGGATCGAGCTTCATAGCATCGCCATCACTGCGGCTCAAATGCACCCCGGAAACCAACTGCGGCGTATACCCAACCGTCCAATCATCCGTTTGGTTGCGCGTCA
>JBGAGR010000056.1:0-32317 GCA_044226645.1 Aggregatilineales bacterium | reverse complement strand
TACCTGACGTTTGCCCCACGAAAAGCGGCTCACTGTTGGAATCGATTGATCTTGCTGGTAAAACAGTACATCGGACAGCGTTGAGGATATGAACGGATGTCATTTGGGAGGCGAACGCCAAATCGGCGCGCTGGTGACGGACCACCCGCCTGGTTGGTTTTTCTGGTCGGGATTGCGCTGGTTTTTGGCCTGTATTATCTCTGGCTCGGGGTACAAAACTTTCTGCGCACAGGCGGCGGAGGCGTAGTCGAGTCAACGGAACGCGCTCAAATTCTGGCGACCACCACAGCCGAGTCCATTCTCCCAACACGTACACTCATTCCGGCGGCCACCCTCATTCCTGATTGTCAGGACTTCATCGTAACCGTAGCCAGCGCCAATGTCCGCAATGCCCCTAGTCAGGATGCCGCGGTCATCAAGGTATTTACAGAAAACGAAACAGTCTGTGTTCTGGGTCGCCCCACCCCGGATAGTGAATGGTATACCGTCGATTTGCTCCCTGAATCGCGGCGGGTGCAGTTAGCCTACATGCATCAGAGCGTCATCGAGGCACTTCATCCCACGCCTACCCCCAGTAGCACAGCAACACCGCTGCCAACGGTAACAACTACACCATCGCCAACCGTGACAGAATCGCCTGTACCGCTTCCGACCAAAACACGCGACCCTGCGCTTCCGGACACATCTACCCCAACATTTACACCCAGTCCAACACCGGCACGCCAAAGCGCCTGATGCTGAACGTCAGGTATTCTTAACCTTTCCTACCCACGCGCGCGGATGTATCTGGGTGAGCATACCGGCCAGCAGTCGCAAAATTGCGCCCACCAGGATAATTGTCACCAGCGGCATGTCCTGTCCACTGAGTATTTTGCCGATCATTGGGCCAATAAACATCGATAGAAACACAATTTGATTGTAAGCGGTAGTATAACTACCCTTTTCTTCAACCGGAGTTTTTTCGCTGAAGTACGCGAACACACCGATCGCAACCAATGTCCAGGATGCGCCGCCGATAGCAGAAGCCAGTAGCGTTACATTCAGATCAACCGCTGTAGCGACAATCAGCGCACTTAATCCAGCGCCCGTCATGGCAACAGCAATCATGCCCCGATTTCCAAGCCGTGTCACAATCCGGTTGACAAACAGCGTGATAACCGCTCCCGCAGCCAGTTCTGCCAATGCATACAGGCTGATAAAACCTTCACTCGCGCCCATATTATCGACCAGATGCAGTGGAATAAGGGGTCTGATCGAGAAAAAAGTGATATGCGTGATAACCACGATGAACGCCACCGTTTGAAATGCCGATGAACGCCAGGGGCTTCCAGTTGAACGAACAGCGTGAGGCGGTGTCACCAATGTTGGCAGGACGCGAATGCGGGTGAGATGCCACATGCTCACCAGCGTAAGTCCAAATGCGGTCACATACATCAGTTGATAATTGACCGGAAAGGCAACATGTTCCAGCCAGACACCCAGAGCGAGTGCGCTCAAAGCCACCGATATATTGAGTGCCAGAAATCGTCTGCTCATGAGCGGCGATACCAGTTTTTCATTGACGGCTTCACGAAACATGACCAGAAATGACACGGAAGCGATACCCTGTGGAAAGGCCGGAAGCGCCAGCGATAAAACAAGCCATGTCAGTTGGAAATCATGCGGCATAAATGGCGTGAGCGCTGGCAGTAGAAAGATCAACCGGAAACCAAATCCCGGCCAGAAAATCGCCTTCACCGAATCGGGATTGCGCCGTATCCACCAATTTCCTAAAGAAGCGGAAAACAACAGCATAAGCGCGGGGATAGAAGCCAGCCAACTCAATAGTCCCGCATCCGCGCCGAGATGAATTGCGTAGACCGATAGAAAGCGATCCGTAGCCGGTAACGCCAGACCAAACCAGGCGATGTCCATCACCAGATGCCGAAAATTTGCTTGTTCCTGACTTTGCGGCGCAGCTTCCACAATTGCCATAATGCCAATAACGTCCTGAATACGAATGTAAACGAAGTAGAGTATGCCTCAGCGTAGTAGAGAGGGGTAGAGCATACATAGCCCACCACTCATTCTACGGTGTAGTTTGTGTTTATTAACCTAAAGGTGCGTTTGGGGTACTGGTTTAGCCCAGCCAACATACACTATAATCGGGGAAATATGATACTCCGCTTAAGATACAATGAAAATAGTCACATTGTCTATATCAAATTGAGTTCTGATGCAACTCGCTGTATAGTGGTGTAGTGTATTGCAAAAATATTGGAGAGTGTGGAATGTCTTTTTTCGGAACACGTCGCCAGGCAGAATCGGCCCCTGCACCCACGCTGGAAAAACCTTCGTTACCCAAACCGACTATACCGACCTCGCCAGTTGGTTTTGAAACCGTTCTGGGCGCGAATAGCAGCCTGGAAGGCGTTTTGCGCAGCAGTTCAAATGTCCGTCTGGATGGCTCATTCAGCGGAACCTTAGAAATCAACGGAAATGTTTTGGTCGGGGAAACCGCCAAAATCAATGCTGATATTAATGCCCGGAATATTTCAATTGCGGGTGCGGTACGGGGCAATGTGAGCGGCAAAAAAGTACAGCTCCTTCGTACCGGACGCATCTGGGGCGATATTCGTGCCACTGCGCTCACCACCGAAGAAGGCGCGTTCATTGATGGCAAAATCACGATGGTCAGTCATGAAGCAGCAGCAGTTCCCGCTGAGGTTACAGAACAGGAAGAAACGTCTGAGCCTATCGCTTCGGTGAGCGAGATTGAACCGGAAACAACAGCGCTGCATGAAAACGATGAAACCACGCCCGATCATGATAAGGTCAGTGAAGAATCATCACAGGACGACAAGCCAGTCATGTCCTCACCGGAAAATCCGTCAGTTTAAGTATGTGTTTTATCTAAGCTGACCCAAACAGGATTGTCGCCATGCGCCGTTTCCTAACATTGATATTCATTTTCATCCTGATGCTCGCCGGGATATTGACCTTAACTTCCCCCGGTCAGGTGGGAACCCAGGTTGTACAGGTCGGGCTTGCTGTCCTGTTTGTGCTAATTGTCCTGGATCGCATGTTTGGTTGGTTTAGACCCTCACGTGGGACAAAAATTCCGCCTTCGCAGATTGCGGAAATTGAGCGGCTCTATTTCCGCTGTATGCGTGAGATGCTGAACGATAACGCCAATCTGGTGCAGGTCATTAACGATCTTCAGCGCATTTTGTCGATTGACCCGAACTATAAGAACGTCCGCCATTACCTGACACGCGCGGTTATCTTGCAGATGCAGGGGCAGGATCAAAGCAAAACTGTGACCCGCAGCGGACATCTGACCCGCAATAATGCCGAGTTCCACCAGTTACAGGACGAACTCATTAGCACCGACCCAAATGTCCGCAAGGCTGTTGTCATGGAACTCATTCAGTATGGCGAGGATGCCATCGACCCCCTCATCGCTCTCCTCATGGATGAAGACAGCGATGTGCGTGTCCATGCCTCCACCGCATTAGGCTGGATTGGTGGGCGTGATGCGGTACAGCCGCTTCTGGTCGCCCTGCAAGATGAAGACCCTTATGTCCGGCGCTATGCCGCCCGTGCCATGTGCTGGGTCGTGGATGAAACTGCCGTTGAAGGTTTAATTCGCTCCCTTCAGGACGATGATAACTATGTCCGTCAGTACGCGGCTCGTGCGCTCGGTTGGAGCCAGGATCGTCGCGCTATTCGCCCCCTGGTGGATTTGCTGAATCTCGAATCCAATTCTGATGTTCGCGAATACGCCTTCACAGCGCTGGAGGATTTGGGTGAACCCAGGCCGAATCTCCCCATGCCAGTCGAAGCTGAGGAATGAGCCATGCTGGTCGCCTTAGACATTGTGGATTTATTGCAGTTACAGGAGATTTGGAGCAAGCGTCCGATTGTCACCGCTTTCACACGGCTCGAAGTTCGGCCTCCCGCCGCACTATCTGGTGCGGACTTTAGTATAGGGGAACTGCTGCCCCGCCTCGCGCGTCTAAAACAGTCTTCCACCTGGCGCAGCAATAGCGCGCGCGTGAATACCGATCCAGCGCGCGTCCCGTTGGCGGAATTTTCCGAAGATTACTTCAGCGAGATGTATCCTGAAGCGCCGTCACCCGCCGAGCAGCGTCAGTCCTTGTTCAATTCCGTCTATGATCGCTATATAGTGACTTATTATCGGGGTTCGGCGGCACAAACCGGAGCGGCCTTGCAAACCTTAGCGCGGGTTCGCTCAATGGAAGCCGGTGAACATCTTGGGGCGGATGCCCTGCCCCTGCACGGTTCACAGGAATGGATTCCCTTCAACATCACCGACGAGATACGTGGGCTGGACAAGCGCTATAACCCGGTAGAACCCGGTGCTCCTGCCGCCTACGTCGTGGCGGATGAATTTTGGCAGCTTTTGGCGAAAGTCGCTCCCGCCGAATTAGAAGAAACCATTCGTATCCAGTGCGCTTCCAATGCACCGGAATGCGTCGAGTCCCTTCGTCCGATGCTGAATGCCTTGAGCGAAGTCGCCTATACCTGGAATCGTTCCCCTTCTGTTGTGGGTCTATGCTATCAAATTCCCGATTAATTCAATGAGGTTTTCGCATGATTAAAGTCCTGTTCGTTTGCACAGGGAATATTTGTCGCTCGCCAATGGCAGAAGCTGTTTTTCAGGATATGGTCAATAAAGCGGGATTAGGCGATCAGATTCAAACTGACTCAGCAGGTATCAGCAGCGAAGAAGTGGGCAATACCATTCATCGCGGCTCAGTTGGCGTGCTGACCAAACACGGCATCCCGCACAACCCCAAACGCTACGCCCGTCAGTTCACAGCAGCAGACTATACCAACTTTGATTATTTGCTGGCGATGGACAGCAGTCACTTATCCTACATGCAGCGCAAAGCCGGAAATTCCAAAGCGAACATCAGCTTATTTCTAAGTGCCGCTAACAAGGCTGGTACAGTGACCCAGTATACAGACGTTCCCGATCCCTGGTACGACGGGCAGTATGACCGCACCTACGATCTGGTCACAAAAGGCTGTGCCGCCTTTTTAGCCCAGTTACGCGCTGAACGGGGCTTATGAAGCACGCTGCCTGGTTAACCGACATTCATCTGAATTTTCTCAGTCCAGTACAGATGGAAAAGTTCTTTTCGCAGGTACAGCATACACAGGCTGATACTATTTTTATTTCCGGCGATATTGGTGAAGCCCCGCGCCTGAGCTGGTACCTGCGCCAGTTGGAGACTCGCTTGCAGCGTCCCATCTATTTTGTACTGGGAAATCACGACTTCTATGGCGCATCAATCGCGGAAGTACGCGCCTCCGTTTCCCATCAGTGCGCTCAATCGCAGTGGCTGCGCTGGATGAATGAAGTTGGCATCATTGAATTGTCGCCAAAAACCGCCTTAATCGGGCATGACGGCTGGGCAGATGGGCGCTGCGGCGATTACGCCCATTCCGATGTCCTGATGAATGATTACGTTGTCATAAACGATTTTGCTGGTTTGAGCAAAGCAAATCGCCTAAATGTCCTTCACCGTTTAGGGGATGAATCGGCTGCCTATTTCCGCGAATGGCTGCCCAGAGCCTTGGCAAAATATCAAAATGTCTTTTTGCTTACGCACGTGCCGCCCTTTCGCGATGCCTGCTGGCATGAAGGTCAAATCTCGGACAATAACTGGCTGCCACATTTTGTCTGTCAGGCCGTTGGTGATGTCCTCGTGGATGTGATGCAAAAACACCCTGCTCATCAGCTAACCGTACTGTGCGGTCATTCCCATGGGCAGGGTGCAGTCAACATCCTCGATAATCTGCGCGTCTTAACAGGCGGTGCGGAATACGGCAGAGTCGAAATCCAGCAGGTCTTTGACTTACCGGACTAACGCTGCGCTCTGGCCTGTTGTGCGCTTGGTTTCTTAGCAGTAGTAGCAGGCTTTCGCGCAACCGTCGCTTTCTTGGGCGTAGCAGCCAGACTCCGGGTCGCAGTCGGTTTACGAGCAACAGCAGGCTTACGCGCAACAGGTGTGGCTCTGCGTGTCTCAGTAGTTTTTCGGGTCGTTGCAGCAGGTGGTGTATCTTTTGCTCTGAGCGTCTTCTGAACTTCAGAGATCAATATTTGGCTGTTATTGTAATCGCCTTCCAGGGGAATATTCAGCGCAAGGGGCGCGAGAACGGCGATTAAACCCGGCAGCATACTCCCTTGAAGGATAATAAACACACCCGCCAGCACCATCATCCCATACAGGATTGCACGTCGCTGTGGGTCGATCCCCTCCGACACATTGCCTTTAACAATAGTCGTATTATTTTCACGCTCGGCTTTAGCTTGCAGCCGCGTCGTCCGCGAAAATCGCCGCATCACGGTAGAGGTGGATTCCAGCGCAAAATTCCCATTTTTCTCCGTCCAACCTTCCAGTTTCCCATTTTTAGCATGAATGCGCTCATTTAAAGCCATCATACACTGTGAAACTGTCCGGTCACTGTAATAAATAAATCGCAAAACCCGACCTCCTCTCGCGCTTGAAACGTCGCTCTATAAAGTTGTGCCCAAGGCATGGCTCAAGAGCTAAAATTGAAACCTGCTAAAAGGGGAATAACTGAAAATAATACCTATTCCGAGAAGCGACTCTTGTGCTGGTCTTAATTTAAATGGTTGGAACCATCACACCGCCATCGACCACAAATACCTGCCCGGTGGCATAGTCTGCCGCACGCGATGCCAGATACAGCGCCATTCCGGCAATATCCTCCGGCTCACCCATCCGTCCAGCGGGTGTCCGGCGGATGATTTCTTCCAGCAGCACATCATTTTCCCAGATTGCCCGCGCGAATTTGGTTTTCACCAATCCCGGCGCAATCGCGTTGACCTGAATATGATCACTTGCTAACTCCATTGCCAATGTTTGCGTCAGGTTGATGACCGCTGCTTTGGTCGCGCTGTAAATGCCTTGCATTCGCCCCGGACGCAGCCCATTAACTGAAGCAATGTTGATGATTTTACCACCACCCCGCTGCCGCATAAGGGGCACAACAGCCTGTGTCAGCCAGATATTCCCCATAATGTTGACTTCAATCGTTTTCTGCCACATCCCGTCTTCCGCTTCCAGCAGAGTTCCAAAATGGGGATTGGTCGCAGCGTTATTTACCAGAATATCAACACCGCCATATGCCTCTACTGCCGCTTTCACCAGCGCTTGTAGAGCATCTTTTTGCCCATTATGCGCAGCTATTGCCAGCGCTTCTCCACCTTTAGCGCGGATAGCTTCCGCTACTGGATCAAGCCCATCCTGTTTGCGGCTGCTTAAGACAACCTTTGCGCCTGCCTCCGCAAACTGCTGCGCAATTGACTCTCCAATACCCCGCGATGCGCCCGTAATAATGGCGACTTTCCCACTCAAATCAAATAAATTTGCCATCAATGGACTGCTTTCTGATTAGAACAATTGTATCATTAAAGACGCGCCACGTCAATTTAATTTCAGTGATCTTTTTGCAGGATCACAAACCCCCACATCAGTTCAGCCGCGTTCGCGCCGCCTGAAGTCATGATAACCCATCCACTGTTGACCAGTTCAGCCAGCTTCTTTTCAGCGTCTTCCCGGCCTTCACGGTCATTGATGAAGGAAACGATTTTGACTTGCTTCTCTGTTGATTCCATACGGTATCCTCCCGGTTGTGAACGATTCGTGCTATGCTCTATTGTGTATCGTTACGCCTAAACTGGCAACCATATTGCGTTAGTAAACCATTTGTCTTCAACCCGGAGATAACCATGCTCTACGACATCACCCGCAACGTCACACCCTCACTTCATGTCTGGCCGGGCGACACCCCCTACAGCATTCAACACGTAATGCGCCGCTCTGAGGGAGCATCCGTCAATTTAACCACCCTCACGCTCAGCGCCCATACAGGCACTCATGCTGACGCATATTACCACTATGAAAATGATGGCGCACACCCGGCACAGATGCCACTTTCGGCTTATATCGGTAAAGCTAGAGTAGTTACAGTTACCAAACGCGAAGGCCCACTTCTCCCGGACGATTTCGCCCATGTCAGCTTGCAGGGAGCAGAACGCTTACTCGTGCATAGTTGGGTCAGCGACCTGCCGGATAACGAATGGCCTCCCGTATTTCCTTACCTGAGCATAGAACTGATTGAGCGCTTATCATCGTTAGGCATTGTACTCATCGGACTTGACTCTCCATCAGTGGATGCCTTCGATAGTACAGAATTAATGTGTCACCACGCCCTTTATCATTATAAAATGGTCAATATCGAGACATTGCAATTACGCGGTGTGCCAGATGGCGATTACGAACTCTTTGCGCTGCCGCTCAAACTCGATATTACCTGCGGGTCGCCCGTTCGGGCAGTCTTACGGACTTTATAGGAGGCCTTTATGCAAGGATTAGCCTTTGTTCTTTTCGCGCTTTTTGCCTTAGTGCTGGCTGTTATGTACCTCGCCATTCGGCGCGAATGGTTTGCTCCGGGTACAATAGCTGGCGTGGGAGTCGTTCTGAGCATGGTGCTCATGCTGCTCATCTCATTGGCGCAAGGTAATGTCTTCATCCAAGCCCTGCTCGTTGGCATCATTCTAGGGGGCCTGTTCAGCGGTGCGACCCTCGCTGTCGCCTGGTACTTTCATAAAAACGAACTGCGCGCCCGTTACATGAATATGGAACATCAACCCCCTGCTGAATAGGGCTACGTTCAGTAACCATGTGATTCAGGAGAAAGTATAGCCCGCTTCTCCTGAATCGAGGCCTTATAAACAAGTAGAGTAAAAATTTATCCTGAATCTTATATTCATTTCCCCTGCGTTCTCTGCGTGATCTTCGCGTCTTGGCGGTTCAATCTTATTATCGTTTTGGCAGCGTCCCAACCACCGATAAGCCCAATGATTCGACCTGTTCCCGCCGCCGCACGAATGGATCAAGATATTCCGCCAGAAACGCCAGTCCGATTCCAAACAGCAGTCCCAGCCCCAGCCGAATAAATGGCGCGAAACGATTCACAATCGGTGGTGGCGCAGCCACGATTTGCGGCACATCCAGAATCGTCACCTGTGCAGGTTGTCCGCCAAGCTGCGGGAAATAATTCTGTGCCCGTGTTTTCAGCACATCCAGCGCCGCCGTGATAATCGCCTGTAATTGACCCTCATCGGGGTAGCTCAACGCGATTTGACCCACGCTGCGTTTGTTATCTGCCGCGACACTTAGCGCCGCCGGATTGATCTCAATTCCTTGCTTGCTGGTTTCGTTTTGAATTTCCTCGACAAAACTGCTCGTTCGTATCCAATCCGTCATGGCATTAACCGCCAGCTCAGAAGCCAGCCAGACATCCTGAAAATCGCCATCACGCCCTGGTATCGCCTCTAAAACCTGCGATGCACTGTAGCGCACCGTCACGCTGTAACCACCCGCTACAGCACCCCGGTTTTGCAGAAAATCGGGTATCACCACAACCGCAGCAATCGCAACCGGAATCAGCACCAGCCACCAGCGCCGCAGCAGGACACGAATCACCAGCATCAATTCCATACACTTAACCTCATTTACGGTAGCCTTGATTCAGTTTATGGACACATGAAATCAACTGAATTGTATTCTGTAGGGACACGATACATCGTGTCCGCTTTAATTCTTTTCAATTTCACTTATACCGGATTATGCCACACAAACGCGCGTTTTTCCTGAAATGCCGCCCACGAATGCGCCACAAAATCGCTGATCTGCCGATTAAATACGCTCGTATCGAATTGTAACGCATGAGCGCGAATCGCCGTCGAATCATATCGCCCTGCATCAAAACCCTGCATGACATTCATCAAACTCTCGACTGTCATTGCGTTGAACAATTCGCCCGTCTGACCCGGAATCACCGTATCCAGTGCGCCGCCACCCCCAAACGCGATCACAGGCCGCCCACATGCCTGCGCCTGCACGGGCGTGATTCCGAAATCCTCTAACCCCGGAAACAGAAACGCTTTGCAGCCTGCCATTAATCCCGGCAGTTCATCATCCGGCACATACCCCAGAAATTCAACCGTTGACCCCGCCATCGCTTTCAGGCGTTCCATGTCACGCCCCTTTCCGCCAATCTTGAGCCTAACCCCCAATCGCGTCGCCGCCTGTACCGCCAGATCAATCCGCTTATACGGAATCAGGCGCGAGACAACCAGATAATAATCCTCAACCTGCGCTGATGGCTGAAAACGCGACGTATCCACAGGCGGATAGATAATGACCGATTCCCGCCCATAATACTCACGGATGCGCTTTTGAATCTCGCTCGAAATGGCGATGAAATGCCCGACGCGCTGTGCCGCCGCGTAATCCCATCGACGCAGCGCCGCAATCAATGGACGCAAGGCTATCTGAACCGCGCCGCCCAATCCTTCCCGCGCGATATAGCTGTCCAACTGCCACACATAGCGCGTCGGCGCGAGACAGTAGCAAATATGCAGCGTCTTATCGTCATGTTGAAAGCCGTGACAGAATCCACTCTTGTTGCTCAGAACAACATCATATTCTGAGAGATTTAGTCCGCTCCATGCAGGCGGATAAAATGGCAGATACGGTTGATGATGCTGGTGAATCCCCGGCAGGCGATCAATCCACAGCGTCCGAATATCCCACTCGCGGTAATGGGCTGGCATCAATTCCGGCGCATAAATGCTCGTGTAGAGCGGCGTGTTCGGATACAGCCTGACCAGCGTATCCAGCACATCTTCCGCGCCGCCAATCTGGTTCAGCCAATCATGGACGAGGGCGAGTTTCAAAATAATGACCTACGAGTCTTCACGAGGTTGCGTCAAATTCCGCAGCGGTGCGAAGGTCATGCGGTGAATCGCACAGGGACCATACTGTTTCAATGCCGCGTGATGAATAGCCGTCCCATAACCTTTATGTCGCGCAAATTGATACTGTGGATACCGCTGATCCAACTCACGCATGTAGTCATCGCGCCACACTTTCGCAATCACGCTGGCGGCAGCAATACTCAATGAACGCGAATCACCTTTTACGAGGCTGATCTGAGGAATTTCCATTTCCGGCCATTTGAGCGAATCCAGAAACAGGCAGTCGGGCTGCAATTTCGTCATTTCCAGTGCCCGTCCCATCGCCAGCTTTGTCGCCGGGACGATTCCATAGTCATCAATTTCTTCACTGCTGGCGCTGCCCACGCCCCATGCAATCGCCACTTCCTTGATTCGGTCAACGAGAGTGCTGCGTTGGCGTGGAGTCATCTGCTTACTATCGCGGACACCTTCCAGAACTTTGGCTAAATCCTGTTGATCCAGCGGCAAACATACCGCTCCGGCAGCTACCGGCCCAGCCCATGTTCCCCGCCCTGCTTCATCCAGCCCGACAATCTGGTGACAGCCATTTTCCAGATAGTGATATTCATACGTTAAACTGGCGGTTTGGCTGCTGCGTCGCGTCTTTTTTTGCATAGACTCCCCGGAACCAATTGCGGCGTATGTGCCAGATTTCAACCAGCAGATTCAGTGAATCGCCCACCAGCCGCATCCGGCTGTCCGCATCAAAATACCACGTTATCGGAACTTCCTTGATCGAATAGCCCCGCTTCTTGGCAACAAATAGCAGTTCAATATCGAAGCCGATACCGATCATTTGTTGCACATTGAACAGGTCTTCAGCCGCGCGGCGGTTAAACATCTTAAAACCGCACTGGGTATCTTCAAAACCCCGCAGCGCGGTCACTTTGATAATCAGATTATTGATTCGTCCAATCAGGTGGCGATATTCCGGCTCATTAATGCGCCGCGCCTCTTTACCCTCGCGTGTCGCAATAATCACATCATGCCCATTGATGTTAGGGGGCAAAAACTTCACAATTTCCTCAATCGGCATCGAGAGATCGGCATCGCAAATAAAGCGATAATCCCCTTTCGCCTCTAACATACCCACCTTAACCGCCAGCCCTTTACCACGCACACTGGCCTGAATCACCCTCACATACGGATGCTCAGCAGCGAATGCCTTCGAAACCTCTACTGTCCGGTCAATACTGCCATTTTCGACAATAATCACTTCCGCTTCAAAGGATTGTGTTTTGAGGAAAGCGTCAATTTTTTCCAGACTCGGTGGCAAACGGGATTCTTCATTATGCGCGGGTATCACGATAGATAACAGCGGGGACTTTTGAACCAATTGACTACATGTCCTTTGTAAATAGCACTAGTTTTGTGGCGGCAGCAAAATCGTTTCGAGATATTCAATCGCTACCTTGCGTGATGCCTGAATATCACCACGCTTTCGCCAAACACGTGGAAGCATCCACATACCTGCCGCCATACCACGCAGTCGCGCACGGGCAGCTTCTCCGCGCCATGCTCGCAGCGCTTCCCATGCCAGATGGAACTGCGCTTTCAACACCTGCCGCCAATACTTTCGCCATAGCGCCGACGGGTAATTTTTCGCCAGCGTGAAGATCAGATTACGACCATCATAATAACTGGCTGTGACACCGCCGCCGGTTGCCGACAGATGATGGTACACGATTGCGTGGGGCGTGTAAAGACAGCGCCATCCGCCCAACTGTGCCCGCCACGCCAAATCCATATCTTCCAGTGAGAAGAAAAAATCGTCGTCCAGCAGACCAATATCATCCAGCAATGCTCGTCGATAGGCTGAAGAACCACCGCACGCGCTGAACACATATAACTCCTGATCGAACTGCCCGTCATCCTTCTGCCACACACCGCGATTACCCGCCCGTCCATCCAGCGTGAAATAATCCCCGGCGGTATGGATCGTGTCGCGTCGATCAAACAACAGCATTTTGCTAGCGACGATACCAATTTCCGTATGTCGCTGAAATACATCCACCACCGCCGCCGCCCAACCCTCATCCACTTCCGTGTCATTGTTCAGCAGTGCGACAATTTCACCCTTTGCCGCTCGGATACCTGCATTACACGCGCCCGTAAAACCGCGATTCTCCGGTAATTCGACCAGTTGAACCTGAGCATAATCCCGTTTGATAAGCGCTTGTGAACCATCCTGCGAGGCGTTATCAGCAACGATGATTTCGATTGAAGGATACGTCTGTCGTTTCAGGGCATCCAGACAGGTCGGGAGAAATTTTGCCCCGTTCCAGTTCGGAATGACGACAGAAAACAGCACTTGGTCAGGCAATTTCACCTCGGTATGGACACGATAATGTGTTTTCCCTTTTAAATACAGATAAAAACGCCTTTTATTCCCCTCTCCGTTCGGTACTCAGAATGGGGAGGGGCTAGGGGAGGGGTCAATATCCGCCCTAAATTGTAGACCTTCAACGACACCCTGACTACCCGTTTTTTTCACGATGCAGTAAGATCAGCGGACGTGAAGCAGGAATAACGAAAGAGCCATTATGAGCGCGGATGAACATCGTCAGAAAGCAGGCCATAAATCAGTCACGGTAGCCATCGTCACCGTCAGCGATTCTCGAACGCCGGAAACCGATCAGAATCGCCAGTATATCGAATCGCGCATGGCTGAACTGGGGCATCAGGTCGCCGCTTATCGCTTGATTAAAGATGAACCCGATCAGGTCGCTGCCGTGATTGACGAACTTTCCGCGCTGGAGAATGTGCAGATCATCCTTTTTAACGGCGGCACTGGCATCAGCCCCCGTGATACCACTTTTGATGTCGTCAGCCGCTATCTGGAAAAAACCCTGCCCGGATTTGGTGAATTATTCCGCCACATCAGCTATCAGGAAATCGGTGCAGCCGCCATGTTCAGCCGCGCCACAGCAGGTGTATACCACAGCACCCTGATTGTCTCTATGCCTGGAAGTCCTAACGCCGTAAAAACCGCGCTGGAAAAGTTGATTCTGCCAGAGATTAATCACCTCGCCTGGGAAATCGTTCGCAAGGGATAATCTCCGGTTTAGGATTTCGTCGCCGGAGGAGGCGGCCTCCGCGATGTATTCGAAGCGCTAATCAACACATGTACCAATACGCCGATACCGAAAGCCAGCGCGAATACGCCTATAAAACGCTTCCGATAAATGATGAGATTTTCCTCGCCTGCCGATTGTATGGTAGCGATGGAAACCGTCGAACGCCATGTCAAAAACAACAGCATAACCGCAAACCCGGTCACAAAAGCGATGATGAGCGGCTGCACATCCGTCAGGCGACCACGCAGGAACGGCAGTAGCAGGAAAAAGCCAGCCACAATCCCCCAGAATATCGGTAAACCCAGGTCTGTTCGCGGGACGTTTCCGGTAATCTTCACCAGAATATTATCGCCGTTGGTTTCCTGATAAAGACCAATCAATGAAATCGAGACAATCCAGCCCAGCATATAGCCGACCAGATTCATCCGATTCTTGGCTGTCAGAGCAAAGATGGTCGCGGCCAGCAGCAAAAAGAACGGCATCAGATAACCGAGATTACCATTTTCAATGAGCGGCTGAACAATCGAAACCAGCCCTTGTATCAGCCGTTCGATAAGGCGAATCAATGCATCCAATGGTGTCCTCACATGAAAACTTCAATGTGCATTCCCATTATAGCCTCAATGATCTTAATCTAAACGACTGGCTTTGGGCGGGAAAACAGCAGGGTTGGTGCCGCGATCCCTAACGCGATGCCCCCCAGAACCAGCGCAGTTTTGACAGCATTGACACTGGCTTCGACCAGAGCAGCGTTAGCCGTTTCCGGCTTTCCCGAAGAAATTTCAAGTAGAGCCATCATCGTGCGGAAAGCAAATACACCAGGAACCAGCGTAACTGCTGCGCTCACCGTAAATATCGGCATCGGGGCTTTCCAATAATAGGCAAATACCACGCCTAGAAAACCAATCGTGGTTGCCCCAAACAGCGTTGCCAATTCGATGCCCATCCCGAAGTGAATCAACAGCGTGCGCACCGCGTGACCCAACGCGCCACCCAGTGCGCAGCCCGGCAGCGTCCGCAGCGGCGCATGAAACAGCACCGCGAATCCCAGTGCGGCTAAAGCTGACCAGAATGCATCCTGCACAAAAAGTCCCACGACATCTATCGCACTCATAATCCATTGACCCCCATCAGACGCATCGCCAACGCTAATCCAGCCGCGATCCCCAACGCAACCAGCCCTCCAGTAAGGCCGCGTACAATCCCAATGACCAGATGCCCCTTAATCAAATCTTCAGCAGAATTGATCAGTTGAACACCCGGAACCAGCAGCAGAACCGATGCAACCAGAGCCGTTTGGGGCTGTAGGCTTAACTTGAACAGCGAGGCTGCCCCGGCGATAAACCCGGCTACAAAAGCAGTCACAATCACCACCAGCAGCGAGTTAAAGTAAATGCGGGCAAGTTGTTGTCTCACCCACATGGCGGTGGCGGAAGCCAGAAAAGTAACCGCGAATATAGGCCAGTCCCCGCCGAATAAACGGCTAAATGCAGCACACGCCAGACCGACCATCACCACGACCACCCAACGGTTATAGATGGGCGGCAAATGATCGATTTGCTCAAAGGCCTTACGCACCTGAAAACGGTCAAGTTCGCCCAATGAGACCTGTCGGCTGACCGTATTGACGGCATCAATAATGCTCATATTGACGTTAATCGCCACGATTCGCCGTATCTTGGTACGGAACTCCCTGCCGCTGCTGGCCGTCACAGCAATGGCATTGGGTGAAACCAGAATATCCATCCAGTCGGTTCCTAAGCCTGTCCCCAGACGGTGAACAGTTTCTTCGATTCGCGCCGACTCAGCGCCGTATTGCAGCAAAAGTTGCCCTGCCCAGAGTGAAAGATCAATAACATCCCGCAGTGATTCATAATCTAAAGGAGGTTTAGCGCTCATGAACAGTCCCGTGTATTCACCAATTTTTGAAGGTAAGGATATATCCATTGTGAACGGGTATGCCACCTGTGGATAGAGGTAAAAAGCAACTTTTATTTAGTGTAAAAAATCACAAGCAACGATACAGAACAATTTTGCGGAGTTATTTGGGAAACCTTGAACCCATTCATGCGGCTTGTATATAGTCATCTTCTATCTTTGAACCAATAACCAAAAACCAACCACTAATAACCTGCTTTCATACCGAAAAGTTTACCAAAAGTTCACCCTTTCACTCTCGATTTCTGTTACGCTGTATCTGACTGTTGACGATTGACGAGGAAATCGAAACTCATCATACGGAACTGGAATTGCATTGACTCAGGACTTAGCACTCAGGGCTTTTGCCGTTGGCGGCAAAAACACGGGAGTATTTGCCGCCATACCCCCCACCCCTCCGGCGGCAAAAACCGGAAACGGGCATCTTTCTATCGATTATGGACTATCGACTTGGAAAGGTTTTGACTCACGATTTTCAACATCGGCTGCCGACGGCTGCCACCTACGGGGAAAGTGCGGCTGCCGTCACTCCCCGGCAAATCGGCAGCCGCCAACTGGAAGCTTGTTTTGCAGCAAAATCAGCGGACGGCAAAAAAGTCCGCCGCCGCCGCGAAACCATTTTCTAACCAGACACTTTGTCAGAGCCGCCACCGCCACAGTTTTGAGGGGAATCCTCCCTCGCCATTCTGCCGCCACTTCTGCCATATGCTCCCTTACGCCGCCGTCAATCGGGGAATGTTCACTGTCATAGGTGCAATAAAAAACCCCTCTTCCTACAGAAAAGGGGTCGAAACAACTGTTTAGGAATACCCGCACTAGACTCGGTGACAAGCCACCCAGTGACCGGGAAGCACTTCAACCAATTCCGGGTCAGGGTCTTGATAACACAGGTCGAAAGCAACCGGACAGCGGGTATTGAAGTTACAGCCCTTGGGAGGGTTAGCCGGGCTGGGAACATCACCCGCGATAATGATGCGTTGGCGCTGTTCTTCTACAAACGGATCAGGTACAGGCACAGCAGAAAGGAGCGCTTGTGAATAGGGGTGCAGCGGATTGTCATAAAGTTCATCCGCTTCCGCCAATTCGACAATTTTGCCCAGATACATCACCGCTACACGGTCACAAATGTGCCGCACCATGCTCAGATCATGGGCAATAAACAGGTAAGTCAGGTTCAGTTCATCCTGAAGTTCTTCCAACAGGTTAACGACCTGCGCCTGGATAGACACGTCCAGCGCCGATATTGGCTCATCGCAGACGATGAAGCTGGGGCTGAGAGCCAGCGCGCGTGCCACACCGATACGCTGGCGCTGTCCACCTGAAAATTCATGCGGGTAGCGATTAACGTAGTAGGGATTCAATCCCACACGTTCCAGCAGATGTTCCACAAATTCCTGTTCTTCCTTGCGGTTGGTCATGATTTTGTGGATGCGCAGGGGTTCAGCGACGATACGTCCGACGGACATACGGGGATTCAGCGAGGCGAATGGATCCTGGAAAATCATCTGCATTCGCTTACGAGTACGGCGTAATTCTTCAGCCGGGAGCGTCGTGAGTTCACGGCCTTCAAAAACGACTGAACCAGCAGTGGGACGGTATAACTGAAGGATAGTACGGCCTGTGGTACTCTTACCACAACCCGATTCCCCTACTAGGCCGAGCGTCTCGCCTTTGAAAATATCAAAGCTCACATCATCAACGGCCTTCACCGCGCCAACCTGGCGTTGAAGGATAATGCCAGAGGTGATAGGGAAATGCTTTTTCAGATTACGGACACTTAAGAGGACTTCTCTGTCCTCGCCATGAGCGACTTTTTGACTGGCAGGTGCGGAACTAACCATGAGCAGCGACTCCTTGTGGCACAGCAGTACGAACATCAACCCAGCAGGCTTTCAAGTGGTCAGGCGAGCCTTCTTCTGCTGATACCAGCGGTGGCATCTCAGCTTCACACTTGTCGATTCTATAGGGGCAGCGTGGTGCGAACGGGCAGCCTTTGGGCTGAACACGCATATCAGGCGGCGAACCTTCAATCGGTAACAGTTTTTCACCACCACCCTTTCGGCTGTCAACACGAGGCAGAGATTTGAGCAGACCTAATGTATAAGGATGGCGAGTATCCTTAAAAACTTCCTTCGTCCCACCGCGTTCGACGATCATTCCACCGTACATGACCTGTACGGTATCTGCCAGACCAGCGACGATACCCAGGTCGTGGGTAATCCAGATCATCGCCATACCAATTTCGTCACGCAAACGACGTACCAGATCGAGAATTTGCGCCTGAATGGTCACATCCAGCGCGGTAGTCGGCTCATCAGCAATCAGCAGCTTGGGATTGCAGGAAAGCGCCATCGCGATCATCGCGCGCTGGCGCATACCACCGGAAAACTGGTGTGGGTAATTCTTCAAACGCTTGGCGGCATCTGAGATACCAACCATGGTCAGCAGATCAGCGGCTCGTTCATTCGCTTCCGAATCGCTCATGCCTAAATGCAGCTTCAATGCTTCGGTGATCTGCGTCCCAATCGTCAAAACAGGATTTAACGAGGTCATGGGATCCTGGAAAATCATCGCGATTTCAGCGCCGCGAACTGCGCGCATCTCATCCTGGCTGAGTTTTAGCAAATCGCGTCCGCGAAACAGAACCTCACCGTTTTCAATCTTTCCCGGAGGAGATGGGATTAACCCCATAATCGAAAGAACATGTACGCTTTTACCGCTCCCACTTTCGCCTACTACGCCGAGCGTTTCGCCCTCGTACAGCTTATAGGAGACACCGTTAACCGCGTAGACGATTCCTTCTTGAGTGTAGAATCGTGTGACGAGGTCTTTAACCTCCATCATTACGGGTTGTGCCAAAGTCTATACCCTCCTAAATTCGGCTTAATTTTCTACTTGGATAAGCGCGTAATTTTTACCCTGATTTAAAGAAATTGCAACTCTACTTAATATTGAGGGCAGCGCGCTTTCCCTGATTGTCTTACCTACAGTTTGCCGGTCAAAAGGTTCGATTTCTTAATGCTTCTCAGCAAAATCAATCGACCTAAGTATCTCTTCTTCATACACTCGGTTCTGTCATCGTGTTGGCTGCAAGTTCACTGCGATACCAGTTAATGGTTTCGCGCAAACCAGATCGAAAGTCAGTTCTTGAACGAAAGCCAAATTCGCGTTCCGCTTTACTAACATCCAATTTCCGGCGTGGCTGACCATTGGGCTTGGTCGTATCCCACTGTATCTCACCCACAAAACCAACTTCACTCGCTATGATTTCCGCCAATTCCTTGATACTGATCTCAAAGCTGCTGCCAATATTCACTGGATCCGCAGAATTGTAACGTGCAGCCGCCAATGCAATACCCTCGGCAGCATCTTTAACATATAGAAATTCCCGTGTTGGGGTGCCATCTCCAAAAAGAGTAACAAAAGGACTATTTGCCTCGCACGCCTTCATCATCTTACGAATCATATCCGGGATGACGTGCGCCCTTTGGGGATCAAACGAGTCACCGGGGCCATATAAATTCACCGGAAGCAAATGAATCGCGTTATAGCCATACTCAGCCCGGTAAGCCTGACTCTGTACCAGAAGCATTTTCTTGGCTAGTCCATAAGGGGCATTGGTTTCTTCGGGGTAGCCATTCCAGAGGTCTTCTTCCTTGAACGGAATGGGCGTATATTTGGGGTAACTACAAATGGTTCCGATTCCAACATATCTGGGAATAGCCGCCCGGCGGGCATATTCCAGTGTTAGTGTTCCCATCATCAAACTATCATAAAAGAAACTACCAGGATGCTCGCGGTTAGCACCAATTCCGCCTACAGTCGCCGCAAGATGAATAACCATTGTCGTTTCGGGGTGCTGTTTGTAAAGTCGCTCCACTGCCTGTGGATCACGCAAATCGCAGGTTTGCTTGCGAGGAACAATGATTGTCCCGACACCCAAGTCATGAAGACGCTGAACGAGGTGAGTCCCCAGGAAGCCTGCACCACCTGTGACAATTACATATTGGTTGCCCCAATTGAAATTATCGTCCATAAATGCTCAATACTATTGATCGGTAGATTACAAGGTCGGCATTGTACCATAGGGCAAAAGACTGTATCAACTATTTCAGAACAGATTATTACGATTGTTGTCTTTCATCCAGAATAGGGCAGACATCATTTAAACATTCCCTAATCCTAATTTCAACAAACTATGTTAAAGTGAGGCTATTGTCCTGAGGGAACTAAGGTCGTATTCTTGAAACACCGTACTGTGAATTATGCCCGACTCTATTGGGCGCGTGCGATTTCCAACTTATTTAGTCCACCGATGGTCTGGGCTGTTCTGGTATTTCCAATGGCATTCCGTAATGCAGAGTCGCCGGCACGGGCTTTGCTGTGGGCATTAACCTATGGCATCCTGGTCTGTTTAATGCCATTGTTATATGTTGTGTGGATGGTACGGCGGGGGAAAATTGGCGATATTCATATGAAAGAGCGTCGTGAACGGTTTCTCCCTTTTCTTGTATCAATGGCCTGCACAACCGTTGCGTGGCAGGTACTTCGTTTGATGGGTGCGCCCCCCATGCTCCCGATGGTCGCTGTCTTTACGCTGGCTGAACTGGCCGTTATGGCAACTATTACGCTGGTCTGGCAAATCAGTATGCACGCCATGAGCATCGCTGTAGCCGTTGTTGCAACCGCTATTGTTTTTGGTCCCATTTCGGCTCTTATCGTCTCACCATTGATGCCACTGGTAGGTGTTGCCCGCCTCAAACTTGAGCGCCACACACTCAGCCAGGTTGTCGCTGGCCTTCTGGTTGGCGCACTCATTCCTCTGATTCTGCTGCCTTTGCTCTAAATGAATCATCATGGCGCAGGTCGCCATACAGGTTCTGTATTTTTAGCGCCACTTCCTGCAATGCGACTGGTATTTCCGGTTAACACATCCACTAAATAAATATCCGATTGATTCCCGTCCTCGGATTCAAGAAGAATCTGGCGACTGTCCGATGACCAGTACAAAGCGTTACTCTTAAATCCATCTTCACTCAAGCGATGCGCCAATCCTGTTTCAGAATCCATCAGATAAATCGAAGTTTTGCCATCCCGGTCTGATAAAAATGCGATTGTTTTGCCATCCGGCGACCAGGCTGGCGCAAAATCATCAGCCTGATTATCCGTAAGCTGTGTAACCTTGTCGATACAATCAGTAGGAGCATCCGTGCAATTGACTTCAACCGCGTAAAGCTCGGTATCACTTCTGGTGATTCCCGTAAATACGAGATGACGACCATCTGGAGACCATGTTGGAGGCCAGCGAACGTAGCCCGATTGAAGGAGAATCTGCTCGTTGTAACGACAGCCCTTAGGCTGATCATTGCAATCTGGATTGACCATATAGAGACGCGGATTCCCATCGCGGTAGGAAACATAAATCAGCCAGCGGCTGTCCGGTGATGACAAAACCGGACTGTCAGATGCGCCCGTAACATTTAATAAATAACTTTCACCCGTTTCACGATTATATAAGGCTGCTTTTGGGCTGCCGAGAACACGGGAGCGGAACAAAATACGATTTCCGTCCGGCAGCCAAGCGGTACTACCAAATGCTAAAAGCGCTGTTGTTACAATGCGTTTATCATGCCCATCAGCATCCATCACATATAAACGCGGCTGACCATCTCCGTCAGAGACATAAGCGATGTGTTGACCATCCGGTGACCACGCGGGAGAATATGCATTCTGGCGATCAGGTGTTAATGACGCTGACAATCCCCGATCAATGTCCAAAAGTCGAATCTGGGTGGTAGGATAGCCGTTCTGGGTACTGGCTGAAGTGTAAGCAATCTCAGTGCGTTGAACAATCCATTGCCCTGCAATAACCGCCGCGACGAGAAAAATGATGCTCATTCCCCACAGCAAGAAAACAAGCAGCAGCCAATCTCGTTTCAGGAAACGCTGATGCATAACTACCTAAGACTCATCATCTCAGGACGTAGAATTATGCGTGTCGATTTGCCCATCAGTAACATGCCAGACGGTCGCCCGTTCCTTAAATGCGTCCGGGAAGATATCCATTTCAGTTGTTGTGAGCAGCGTTTGGGTAGCACCATCAATACGCTCAAGTAAATACGCGCGGCGTTGGGCATCCAGTTCCGCCACAACCTCGTCCAGCAACAAAATAGGCCATTCGCCAATACGCTGCCGCATCCAGGCCAACTCCGCCAGTTTGAGGGCCATGACAGCAGTCCGCGCCTGACCTCGACTGCCGTATAAGCCCGCATCACGGTTATTGATATAAAGGCGCAGTTCATCGCGATGCGGGCCGCAAAGCGTCATACCACGATCAAGCGATTCTTGCAGTTCATTTTTTAGGCGATCCGCGAACTGGGGCGCAATCTGATCCGGGCTGAGATCCCGATGTAAATCCAGTCCCAGCATCGTAAACGAAAGCTGACCGTCGCCCTCAGCCGTTGGCATAAAACTCGGCTGATAATCAAGCGTAAGGGTTTCCTTGCGTCCGGTTAAATCTAGATGCGCCTGTTGAGCATCAACCTCTAACTCACGTAAAAAACGCTGACGTTCCGCTATTAAAATACTGCCAGAAGTTACAAGTTGTTCGTCCCAGTAAGCAATTTCATTGGGACTGGCCTGTCGATCTGCAATCCGCTTGAGTAAGGCATTCCGCTGTGGCAGCACTTTTTCATAATTATTGAGCGCCTGGAGATAGTCCTTATCAACCTGCGATAAGGTGTTGTCCATAAAGCGCCTCCGCTCGGAGGGCGAACCTTCGATCAAAGTAAGGTCTTGTGGCAAAAACAGTACCACAACCACCATGCCCACAATATCCATAACACGACGTTCTGCGCCGTTAACGCGAATACTCTTCTTGAAACGTTGTGCACCATCCGGCGTTCGTTCCATCACCAACGCCATCTCGATACGATTGTAGCCGCTGCGTTTTCCGTCCACATCGGCTGCAAGGCGTGCAAAAGGAATTGGCTCGTCCTCCGCCCGCCAATGGATCAACTGGCGATCACTGGTAGTATAGGGCGACCGCGAAACCGCCAGATAGTAAATGGCTTCCAGCAGGCTGGTTTTACCCTGCGCATTGGCTCCATGCAGCACCACCGGGCGATTGGTCGGTAGGCTGACTTCCAGACGGGCGTAATTGCGGAAATTAGTAAGCGAGAGATGTTCAACGTGCATAGAAAATGCTAAAGGACTCCTGCTCCAAGCCGTGCCAAGACCATGTCTTCTTCTTCTGGCAATCCACTTACCCCTACTGCGCCCACAACCTGTCCATCATGGAAAATTGGAACGCCGCCACCCCAGCCGATATAGCGTAAATCACCAAAATTCGTCATTGGGAAATTTTCTCCGCGAGAAGCGTCACCCACCGCTTTCGATTCTTTACGTTCACGGGAAGCAGTAAAGGCTTTATGGATAGCGTTGTTAATTGAAGCCAGTGGACAGCCGTCTGTCCGTAAAAAGGCAATCAGTTCGCCATGTTCATCGGTCACGGCAACAGCCGCCCCCTTGCCAATTTTTTCCAATTCAGCTTGAACAGCAGCAATAACTTTCATCGCATCCGCATGAGAAAGCTGGTAAATTTGTTTCATTGTCTTACCTCTCGTACCGGGAAACAAACAACAAGTGCTATAGTATATCGAATTTTTTAAACATCTGTGCGGGTGTCATGAGTGGTTTATTGATTTTACAAATCGCGGTCTACAGCTTTACTCTATGGCTTGGCCTTTACCTCATCGCGCGAGATCGAACCAAACTGCCTCTCATGTTTACGGGATTTGGGCTAGTGACGTATGCGATGGGACTCATGCTCGACAGTTTGAGAATATATGCCCCTGATATTGCTCTGATTGAAGCCCTTCACTGGCCGCTGCGCTTTGGTCCAGCCTTGCTATGGTATGGAGCATCGGCAGCCATACTCCCGGAAAACCAGTACCCACTTGTTGAGCATTATGCAGGCCGGGTGAGCATTATCGGATTGCTTTTGCTCTATGTGTTGAGCCTTGTCTTTCATGTCGAAAAAGGTAGCCCGATTTATTGGACAGCCGCAGCTATTGTTGTCGTGCGTTTACTGATTGCGGTTGAATTCGTCCGGCGAAGTTATCGTGCTGCTCAGTCCAAAAGACCGCTAGCTGTACTGCTCACTGTCGTGCTATTTTTCGCTATCAGCGCAGCACTCTTCATTTTCCCCATTGATATTTTTCCAGCGGATTGGGTTCTGTTTTCTCTGGGAATCGATATGCTTTTACTGGGCGGTTCCATTGGTTTTCTGGACGCTTTTGACGAGGGCGAAACTCTGTTGCCCGATTTGCTGCACTCGTTCACCATTTCATTCATGGCAGTAATCCTTTTTGCTGGACAGGTACTGTGGGCAATGTCGTGGAATCAGGGTATTACGTTCCCCATGCTCACACTCCTCTTCGCTATTATTGCCGCAGCCATTGCAACACAGGTCTTTTCTAGTAGTATCCAGCTTCTCATTGACCGCCTCGTATTCGCGCGTTTTGCCCGTTTGCGTCGCGCTCGTGCCGACCTGCGTGCCACTGCCGATGCGTTATCCCGTGTGAACGAAGCTTTTGACTTAAACACGGTAGCTGAGGATGAATTCATTCGCCTGACTCGACGCGCTCTCAGTCATATGAATAATCCCGGCAAACTGGCTGCATCACCGCTGACACGACTACCACTGATTGAAAAACGTCTGATGGAACACAACCAGACCGGGCACACGCTCGAACGCGCTGCTGAACTAAAAATACTGCTTTCGGAAAGCATTTCCCGTTTAAGACCCCGTGATAAAGGCGAATTTGGAACAAGCGATGAATGGCGCTACTACAATGCGCTGTATTATCCTTACGTATTGGGTCTAAAACCCTATAGTATCAGTAACTTACCGTATGATCTGGATAGCGAGACACGCATAATACTCGACTGGATGCGCCGCACTGTCCCCGAACGAACGCTTCATAACTGGCAAAATGCAGCCGCCAGACTGGTGGCACAGGACTTATTCGATCAAACCCCGAAAAATGGCAGTAATTGGCAGTCTTTGTCGTAGTTTTGGCAGTGCCTTGTACCCTACATTGAGAACCAACAAGCAGACACAATTCCCTGTGTTGGATATACAAGAAGAAAGGTTCTCAACAATGGCTACACGAATATTCACTCAATCTGCAAACCCCGTCCAACGCCCATTGCAAGCCGATGGCATTTTCTGCGCAGTTGCCGGGTTAGTGTTCACCCTCGACGCGGAGCCAATTCGGACATTCCTGGGGGTAGAACAGGCTGCACCCATTTTGATTTTAGGACTGATTTTGCTGGCCTATGGTATCGGTCTGTACTTCTTTGCTACCAACCGACCCATCCATCGAAATATTGCCATCGGCGTGATGACGTTGAATGCTTTATGGGTTATCGGAAGCATTTTGCTCCTCATTGTTGACCCGTTCCATTTCACGAATGAAGGACGCTGGGCAATTCTGATCCTGTCCGATGTCGTCGCCGTTATCGGCATCTGGGAATACCTGGGCATCCGGCGGATGGCGCGTCACTGAAATTTAGACTGAAGGTTCGAAGATTACCGCTTGAGAGCCAATAGACTATCAAGCGGTTTTTGATTATCCGGCATGAGTCAGGGTTTGGTATAGCAGGAAACCGCCCGCCCCCAATACCAACACGCCACCGACAATCAGGAAATAAGTTGCGATGCGCACCACACGAATAATCTGCCGGAGTGCAAAACGCAGTGCGATGAACCCGGCGACGCAGACAGGGATTATCAGAATAAGCAGCCACCAGGGCCAGGGTTCCTGTAGATAGAAAACGGTGAACAGCCAGATAATCAATCCGATAACACCGCCAATAATTCCATCAACCCACAAACCACGATTCTCCATCCGTAGGAGATAGACGACGATAAAACTCAGGATGCCTGCGGTGAAAACAGTGTTGCCCAATACCTCTGTCAAAACCATACGAAGGTCAAAGTTCTGATTATTTACACCCGCTGTGATACCAGCCAATAATGCGGCTCCGGCAATTTGACGAAATCCTTCGGGCAACTTTCCGCGCACACCGGAGTATAAAGCGCGTAGCAGCGCTGCGATTGGCAGCATATATTGCCCACCAAGCTGCAAGATTTCTGAGAGGGTTTTAGGATCAAGCTGCATAGTCGTATTCCTCCGGCATTTCAGACGTTATCATCACATTGCCACAAGTAAAGAATTGCTTGCGCATCACAAACTTCACCCGGCGGCGGTTGGAGTCGCTTTTATGGGCGTTGCCAGCAACGGAGCGAAAGTCGTTGTCAGCGTGGGTGTGGGTGTCATAGTTGGAGTAGGTGTTTCGGTGGGCGGCGGTAGTGTAGGCACATTGAGTTCCTTGACCAAATCGCCCACATTAAAAGTCTGCGCGCAGGAAAACTCTGAGCGAACGCCCCAACCTGAGAGATCACCTTCCAAGCGCGCCCGCAGCCATTGACCGCTCCCATCCTGAGCATTCACGACCACTATCGCACCTGAAGGTACAGTCCCGACGACCTGATAACGAACATCTGGCCCAGCGTATAAAGTAACGGTCTGACCAGCAGGTACACATTCAGGATCAATGACCGGGACATCGTAAGTTTGGTCGCGCGTATTCCCCACTTCATCCTGAGCGGATAATATCACATGCAGTGTATCAGACGGGATGCCAGCTAACTGACTGATCGTTCCATCGCCACTATAATCACTCACGATGGGTGTATTCGAGAAAAATTCCAGACCACTGATATGCGTTTTCACAGCGCCGGGTACTGTCCAATTCAAGTTGAGATTTTGCACCACATAACGGACAAGCTGTGACGGTTCGATTGTCATACGAAAATCGCCCAGAGATTGATAAACAAGGACTGTCTGACTGGCATTTGCCGCTCCACCGCGATTCGTCCCGGAAAGCGCCACAGTAATGGAACCGGACAGGCCAGCCGTATCGAGGTTAACGCCAGAAGTTTCCGCGCTCAGGTCGCTTACAGCGGGTGTTCCATTGACGCTTACTGTAAAAGCAGTCACATCGGTTGCAGCCCAATTCAATGACAATATCTGTCCCTGGGCAATCTGAGTCGTGTTCACCTGAAACAACGTAATTTGAGGCAGCGGTGGCGGGCGCAGAATGGCTACCAAAACGACCAAAGCGAGCAGCGCAACAGCAACAGCACCGATTGCGAGCGCGAATGGCATCCAGATAGGCAGCATCGGTTTTTCGACAAACTGACCGCGTACAACAGCGAGAAACTGTGCATCATCGTTGGAGCGAACAGCCATATCGAAGGGATGCTCACGCGGCTTGCCCAGCAAAGCAGGCTTGATAGGTTTCACTTCGCCCTGCACCACAAGACGCTGACCGGGGGCAAGAACGACCTGTGGTGTTAGCACTGTGTAGAGCAATTTTTTGGCGCGATCCTGTCCGTTGATGGTAAGCGGCAAGGGAGCACTGCCTTGATTATGCAGATGCAAACGGAAGCGTTCACCACTGGCGATACGAGTTGCCTCCAATGCCATGCCGAATCCACTGTAGGGCAGAATATGAATGGTCAACTGCGCTTCTAATCTGGCATCCGGTTTATCCTTGGGCGTGACGCGAATGACAACCGGGTAATCACCGGGCTTGCTATCACTACGGCGCAAAGGACGGAAATTAACCATTACCTGAGCGCTATCATTACCATCGATTTCAAGTTCCGAGTGATCCAGTCGTATCCATTCGGGAGGCATTCCAGTGACTTCGACGCGGAATACTCTGGATTCGGCACGTGTATTACTGATCGAGAGTTCAGCAGACATATGGGCACCGGGCGAAAAAGCCGTATCGGGGCCGATGATGTCGATCTTAAAATCGGGAGACTGCGCTTCTATGCGCTGGGTAGCTTCTTCAACAGGCTTAATGGGCTGGGTGGGCATTTCATCAATGTGGTGGTAGATGATGCGGAGATGTCCAATCTGGATTTCTTCGCCGCCATCGAGGGGGCGGGCCTGATTAGGATTCACCTTTTCGCCATCGATAAACGTACCATTTGCTGAGTCCAGATCGGTCAACATAACCTGCTGACCGTCATGCGTAATGCTGAAGTGGTAGCGGGAAATGGTAGTGGTTTCGAGGGCTATGGTATTACCCGTTGAACGACCTACCGAGATGCTGTTATCCACCAGCAAAAACGTTTTGAACTGACCTTCCGGCCAGAAAACATCCAGCCGACCATATGCCATAGCGCTGACAACTCCCTGGTATCGATTCGAGCATGAACCCATTGTAGCCTGATGCAAGAGTTTGGAAAAGCGCGATAGGCGGAACGGTGGGTGAACGCCGGGTGATGTACCAAGATTAATGCTCTGTTTAACAGAGGAAAACAGAGACTCTGAGGGAAGACAAGGATAAACTCACGGGAAAAGGAGGTACGATAACAGAGACATAACAGAGCATGTGGATGTGTATGCGGTTGTTAAGCTGCGTCCCGAAAATTTATGGCGATTCGAGATATCCACGGCGGCTCGCTCGCGTATTGCCGATTTGCAGAGGGGCTGGATGGTGGTCATTTCGGCAAAATTGGATTGCCTAAAAGCCCTCACCCCTCTCCCAACCGGCGAGTACGCCTAGGCGAGGGGAGAAAAGGCAAATTCGGGGCGGGAAATTCTCACCCAAAACAACGTCCACCGTTTAGTGCAATACTACCTGTCTCAAGGTAGGGCAGCAATAACTGGTGGATGGCGGTGAGTGGCGAAAATGTTGGCGTTCAGTCATCCGAATTCCTCCCTCGCAGGATTAGCATCATGGGAAAAAGATAGGCGATTGACGACGACGGCGGCGTTGGCGAATTCCATTTCATGTCGCCTGTGGTACTTCAAAAGCCCACTTGCTATCTATGCCCACCGTTTAGTGCAGTGTGCTACCTGTCTCAACAGGCAGATTCATTATAGCACACATGTTCGTATTTTGCAAGCCATTTTGGCATGAGAATCTATCCACCAGCCCCAACCGAAAACACCCTGACAAAAAGGTAAGATAAGGAGGAAATGAGCGTTCAAAAATAAGGCGAGGCTCCGCGTAAACCTTGCATCGCGTATAACAAATATGATAAACTGAGCTATCAGCACTGAAAAAATAGTGCCAAAATAAAGTAACCGTGTCCGAGAACGAACCAGACCAACCCCCTGACCATCGTACAGGCTTAACCGATTAATACACCGGAGTTTAAGCAGTCTTAAAGCTGCGCTAACTACCGGTATTTTATATTTCCGGGGTGGTCGCTAGAAGAAGGATAGTGAAATTGGACGAAGGCAGTCCTCTATTGCCCATTATATTGCTGGTTGTACTTCACGCGGTGGTGACATTGGCTTATGCGGCGCTCACCAACCGACGTGAAACCAGCGACGACGAAAGGGATCATTCTCCGCGTTTACATATCACCTACCAGCTTAGTTTGCTGCTGATTCGCTTCGCCATAGCGGCGTTCGCCATCAGCGGCATTCAGGGACTTTTCAAAACGGTGGATTTGTCGAGCGGGATGCAAATCCTGACCGCAGTCGTAATTCTGCTATTTACAGCACTGATTACGCTGATTCTGGGCGAGATGGTTCCGGAAGCCATTGGCAGTACACGGGCGGATAAGCTGGCGAATTGGGCGCTGCGTCCGATGAATGTACTGGTACTCATCCTCAGCCCGCTGGTCATGGGAATTGTCGCACTCAGCCGCTGGCTGGCTGGAATGTTCGGCAGCAGCGATAAGGTCAATGTTTTCACTGAAGAAGAAATCATGACGATGCTGGATGCCAGCGAAAAAGAAGGGGCAATCGAAAACGCCGAAAAAGAGATGATCTACTCGGTACTGCAATTTAGTGATCGTCTGGCACGCGAGGTCATGGTTCCGCGTATCGATTTAGTGGGCGTTGAGATTAACCGAACTATTGATGAGGCGTTGAAAATATTCATTGACAGCGGTCATTCGCGTATTCCGGTATACGAAGACAATATCGACAGCATCAAGGGACTGCTTTACGCCAAAGACCTGCTGAATGTGATGCAGGACAAATCCACCAAGACGATTCCTGAAATCATGCGCCCCACCCTATTCGTGCCAGAGAGTAAATCGGCTGATGCGCTGTTGAAAGAACTGCGGCACAAGAAAATTCATCTGGCTGTGGTGGTCGATGAATACGGTGGAACAGCGGGAATTGTCACGTTTGAAGACCTGATTGAAGAAATCATCGGCGACATTCAGGATGAATATGATGTCGACGAAGAAGCTGAATTTGTGCAGCACGGGCCAAATGTGTGGGTGGTGGATGCGAGCATCAGCCTGAACGATTTCAACGACCTGCTGGATGTCGAATTCTCGAATGAGGAAAGCGACACATTGGGCGGGTTTGTATTTACCGAGCTGGGACACGTACCCGAAGCAGGCGAAACGATTGAACACGGCAACCTGACGCTGCGGGTCGATTCAATTGATGGGCGGCGCATCCGCAAGGTTCATGTGACGCGAAAAATCATCCCGGCGGCGAATGAAGAACGCCCTACGACCAACCATAACGCACAACAGGTACAGCCCATCACGGACTAAAATTGGTTTGGCGTGGTTCTATCTGAATCGCGGCGACTCATTACTATCTTTTAGATAAGCTAAAGCGAATTTGTCTCATTTAAGGCGGACACGATGTATCGTGTCCCTACAAAATGCGGCTCATTTTATTTGGTTGGTCTATCAGTTTCCCTAATACCATTCTTGAATGAGGTCAAGCCGCTATGAACTGGGATGATTTATTTGCCGCCCGCACCAAGTTGATGAAACGGTCTGCGATTCGGGAAATCCTCAAGCTAACCGCACAACCCGATATTATATCATTCGCCGGGGGACTGCCTGCGCCGGAGTTGTTCCCGGTAGAGCGCATTCAGCAGGCAACGGAAACTGTATTGGCGGAACGCGGGCGTGAAGTTCTGCAATACAGCACGAGCGAGGGTATGCCGGAACTGCGAGAATATATCGCGCGGTGGCTTTCCAGCAATTCGCTTCAGATTGACTCCAGTAATGTCCTGATTGTGAGCGGCTCACAGCAGGCGATTGATATGGTCGGGAAGATTTTACTGGACGAAGGTGACAGCGTGATCGTCGAAGAACCGACATACCTCGGTATGCTGACCTCCTGGCGGCCTTATGACCTCAATTTTCTGGCGGTTCCAACCGATCAGGATGGCATGGTCATTGACGCGATTGAGCCGCTGATGGAAAAACATCCCAAAATCATTTATTCGATTCCCACTTTTCAAAATCCACAGGGCCTAACACTGAGCCGAGAACGGCGCACTCAACTGGCGGCACTGCTGGCCAAGTATAACCTGCCCTTATTTGAGGATAATCCGTATGGTGAACTGCGTTACAGCGGGGAAGCGCTCCCTACGATGCTGCAAATGGACGCGGAATATCGCGGTTCCAAGACCGTTGATGGGAGTGTGATTTATGCAGGCACCTTCTCCAAAGTGCTGACACCGGGTTTACGAATTGGATGGGTGGTGGCGGCAGCACCTGTTATCGACAAACTGCTTCAGGCAAAGCAGGCGACAGATTTACATACTAGTACACTGAACCAATTCATCACGTATGAAGTCATCCGGGACGAGACATTATTCCAAAATCACATTGCCATGTTGCGCGATGTATATAAGCAGCGGCGCGACCTGATGTTACGCATGATGGCGGAACATTTCCCGGCAGAAATCCGCTGGACACATCCAGAAGGTGGACTGTTCCTGATGGTGACGATGCCAGAAGGATTGGATGCAACTGAACTTCTGAAACGGGCGCTGGATTATAAAGTGGCATTTGTGCCCTGCGAGAGTTTCTTTATTGGAGATGGCGGACAAAACACCTTCCGGGTGAATTTCTCGAATGCACGTCCTGAGATGATTGAAGAAGGTATCCGACGGATTGGTACTCTCCTCAAAGAGGCACTTGTCACTGTATCGAAGTAATGGCCTGCGGGGCGAGTTCGGTATTTTCCGACCAATTTCCAGCCAAATCCTGTGCCCAGGCGGCGAATTCATAGGTATGTCCCATTTCGCCGCTATATTCACCCTGCGTTTCGGCGGTTTCCAACCAAGGCTGCCACTGACCACCGTCTTCCCGCACCCAGATGAGAAAACTTTTGATGCCACTATCATCCTGCCCTGTCCAATAAACTGTAAAGGTGGGCGGGCTGACAGCAGGCAGAGATAGTATGGATGTCGTGGGAGGATTGGTATCGAAGGCAGGATCGACAGTTGGACGCGGAGGTGGTGTCACGGTAGCCAACTCTGATGAGGCGGTCAAGGTAAGGGGGAGCAAGGCGGGATTGACCGACGGATCGGGCTTCTCCACCAGAATAAAGGGCTGACCGCCAATCGCGCTGACTTCTCCGGGGGCGAGGTAGGG
>JBGAGR010000055.1:0-33095 GCA_044226645.1 Aggregatilineales bacterium | reverse complement strand
CCATAAACAGCATGAATTGACGGTGCATGTCAGCAAGCAGCAGCCGGAAAAAACGCAGTCTGGATCAACGCCTGCTCAGGGAGGCGCGTTTTGCGTCCCGTTCGTTAGCCGCCACCTTAACGGCAAACGTTCTCCTGAGCGTCGTGATTATCCTGCAAGCCCTCCTGCTCAGTCAGGTTATTGACCGCGTATTTCTGAAAGGCGCGGCTTTCGATGCAGTGTCGTCCCTGCTGATGCTGCTGCTGGGAGTCGTGCTGCTAAGGGCGCTTTTTAGCTATCTGAGTGCCATCACCTCGGCGCGGCTTGCCCTCGCGGTACAAACCAACCTGCGCCAGCGCTTCGTGACGCATCTCTACGCCCTCGGTGCGTCTTATATTCGGGCGGAACGCAGCGGCGAACTGGTTCTCAGCGCGACGGAAGGTATCGAAAAACTCGATGGTTATTTCCGCGATTACCTGCCCGGTTTATTCACGGCGCTTTTTCTGCCGATTCTGATTTTGCTGGTTGTCCTGCCGTTGGATGCGCTGACCTTCATCGTCCTGTTGATTACCGGGCCGCTCATTCCATTTTTTATGGCGCTTATCGGCATGGCGGCGGGTGCGCTGGCAAAACGCCAATTTACGGAGATGCGTTTCCTCGGCGCACACTTTCTCGATGTCATGCAGGGGTTGACCACCCTCAAGCTTTTCAACCGCAGCCGCTATCAGATTGAAACCATCCAGCGCTTCACCGACCAATTCCGTCAGGCGACGATGCGCGTCCTGCGGGTGGCCTTTCTCTCCGCTCTCACACTGGAAATGCTGGCGACCCTGAGCGTAGCCATTGTCGCGGTGGAAATCGGCGTGCGGCTGGTCAACGCCGGCATCGCTTTCGAGCAAGCCCTGTTTCTGCTCATCATCGCGCCGGAATTTTATCTGCCGCTGCGAGCACTAGGCGCGAAATTCCATAACGCCACCGAGGGCAAAGCCGCCGCCGAACGTCTCTATGATGTACTGGATACACCGCTGCCGGTAGAGCCGCTGGAATCGCCTCTACCCGTCCCCTCAACGATGCATATCCGTTTTGAAGCGATCAGCTTTGCTTATGACGACGGTGCGCGTCCGGTGTTGAAGCAGCTTTCATTCACCATCCAACCCGGACAGCTTATCGCCTTGGTCGGCACGAGTGGCAGCGGCAAAACCACCATCGCTAACCTGCTGCTGCGTTTCATCCAGCCCAGCGCCGGACAAATTACGATTGGCGGAAGCGACCTCGCCCATATCCCGGTTGAAGCATGGCGTGAGCAAATCGGCTGGGTGTCGCAGTCGCCCTACCTGTTTAACACTACTGTCGCCGAAAACATCGCTTTCGGCTCCCCGGATGCCCTCGAAGCAGACATCATCGCAGCCGCTCAGGCAGCCGGAGCGCACGAGTTTATCACCCGCCTGCCGGATGGTTATCAAACCCTGTGCGGTGAAGGCGGTTTGCGTTTGAGCGGTGGGCAGGTGCAGCGTATCGCCCTGGCGCGTGCTCTTTTGCGCGATGCTCCGCTCCTGATTTTGGACGAACCTACTTCGCAGCTTGACCCGGACAGCGAAGCCGACATCATGCAATCGCTGAAACGGCTTGCAGCGGGACGCACTGTGCTGCTCATCACCCATCGCCTGAGCGCGGCACTTTTTGCCGATCACATTATGCTGATTGACAAGGGCGCGATCATCGAGCAGGGCACACACGCCGAGTTGATGGCCTCCGGCGGTCATTATGCGCGTCTGGCGGCCAACTACGGAGAGCTTCCCCATGACTCATAATCCGCTGTGGCGTGTCCTCCGGCTGGCGCTCCCTTTCTGGCGCGGCATGGTGCTGGCGATCCTTCTGGGTGTACTGACCATTGCCAGCAGTGTCAGCCTGATGGCGACTTCCGCCTGGTTGATCTCGAAAGCCGCCTTACAGCCCTCGATTGCTGATCTCGCCGTAGCCGTCGTCAGTGTGCGCTTTTTCGGCATTGCACGCGGAGTCTTTCGCTATCTGGAACGGCTCGTTTCGCACGAAACCACTTTCCGTCTGCTGGCTCATTTGCGGGTTGAATTTTACAAAGCTATTGAACCGCTTGCTCCGGCGCGGCTCATGTCCCTGCGCAGCGGCGATTTACTCAGCCGTGTCATCAACGACATTGAAAGCCTGCAAGACCTGTATTTACGGGCGATTGCCCCGCCAATTACCGCGCTGCTGGTGGCTGTTCTGCTCACGCTCTTTCTGAACCTGTTCGATCCGCTGATCGCTCTCATCGCTTTGATCTTCATGCTGACAGCGGGGATTCTCGTGCCGTTATTGGCATGGTGGAGCAGCCGTGACTCCGGCCAATCCCGCATCGCCCTCCGCGCCGAATTGAATGCGACCCTTGTGGACAGCATTCAGGGCATGGCGGAAACGCTGGTCTACGGACAAACTCAGGCGCAGTTGACCAAAATTCAATCCTTGAATCAACAGCTTATGCATCAGGAACAGCGCACCGCCCATTCCGATGCCCTGCAAGTGGCGCTGAGTGTCTTTTTGACCAGCAGCGCGGCATTGGCGGTTCTGGCGATGGCTATCCCGCGTATCGACGGACTTTATCTGGCGACGGTCACGCTGGCGACCATCGCCGTATTCGAAGCCTTCACGCCGCTGGCACAGGCCGCCGTCTACCTGGGTGCGAACGCGCAGGCCGCCCGACGATTGTTCGAAATAGCCGATACGCCGCCTGCCATCACTGACCCTGAATCTCCGGCTGCCATACCCTCAAAACCTTTTTTGGAAATCCGCGATGTGTCGTTTCGCTACACTCCCGATGCGCCTCGCATTCTGGAGTCCCTTTCGCTAGACCTGCGTCCCGGTCAGCGCATGGCCATTCTGGGCGAAAGCGGCGCGGGAAAATCCACGCTGGTTAATATTCTGCTGCGTTTTTGGGATTATGAAGGCGGCGATATTCGCTTAGGGGGTCATGACCTGCGCGACTACAGTCAAACCGACATTCGCGCGACATTCGGAGTCATGACTCAGCGCACCTATCTGTTTAACACTACCATCCGCGACAATATCCGCATCGCCCGTTCGGATGCCAGCGCCGAAGCCGTAGAAGCCGCTGCCCGGCAGGCCGAGATTCACGATTTTATACTGTCGCTGCCGGATGGCTACGATACGCTGGTCGGGGAAAACGGGGCGCAGTTGAGCGGCGGAGAACGTCAGCGCATTGCCTTAGCGCGGGTGCTGCTCAAGGATGCGCCGATTGTGATTCTGGACGAAGCTACCGCTAATCTGGATGCACTGACCGAACGTGCCGTGATGGAAACCATTTTGCGCGTAACGACTGGACGCAGCCTGCTTATTTTCACCCACCGCCGTATTTTTCTCGATCAGATGGATGCGGTCTACAGCATCCATAACCAACGGCTTATAGCTTACCCATCTGGCTGATTGAGCAGTAAACCCAATGCCGGATAACGCTGGCTCAATTCGACCAGAAAGGCGCGGGTGACAGGCGAGAAATGCACGTTCGAATCCCAGATGAGTTTCAAACTGCGGCTGAACGGTTTACCCTCAATCGGGATGCTGTGCAGCAGATTTTGATCCACCTCGGTCTGCACAACATACGACGGCAGTACCGCCAGACATAAGCCAATCGATACTGCCCGTTTCATCGATTCCAGATTATCAAACTCCGCGCCGATAACGGGTTCAATACCATGCTGGCGCAGGGTATCCTCTACCCAGATGCGCGATTGGCTGTTGGCTTCCCGCACAATCATCGACTGCTGGCGCAGGTCTTCGATGCGTACCCCTTCCCGTTCCCAGAAGGGATGCTTAAAACCGACCACGACCTGCTGCTCGATCTCCTCTAATACCAGCGATGATAAGCGCGTGGGTGGGTGGTCATCCAGTTCGCCTTCAATAAAGCCAATATCCAAGCGCTGCCCCAGCACATCATTCACAATCTGCGACGTGATTCCGGTTTGCAAAGCGACGGTGATCTGTGGATAACGTCCCCGGAAGTGCTGCACCCAATCCGGCGCGAGATAAACACCAATACCCGGCGTTGCGCCCATGCTGATGCGTCCGCTCGCCAGATGATTGATGTCGGTCAGGGCATTTTCCGCCTTCGCCACCAGTGCGAAGATTTCGCCTGTGTAGCCATGTAATATTTCGCCATGCGGGGTGAGCTTGACACCGCGCCAGCCGCGTTGGAATAACTGCCTGCCCAGACTCGCTTCCAGTTCCTTGATATGCTGGCTGACCGCTGACTGGGTAATATACAGCCGTTCCGCCGCCGCGCTGAAGCTGCCTTCCTGCACCACCACCGAAAAAATCTGCAATTTGTAGAGATCGAGCATCATCAACCCCAAAGCCATTAGCTTCTACTTATGCCACATTATAAGGCGTTCGGCGTAACTACATAAGACTGATTCGGGCTAAAGTGATACTGTTCACAAATGAGAAGGACGAAAACGATGTCCAAACATAGTAAACCCAGTCAACACAAGCAGCCCACTTCCCGCAACAAATATATTGCGGCGGGAGTCGCTCTGGTCGTCATCATCGCCGCTGTACTGTTCGCCTCACGCGGCACAACCAGCGCGGCGCAGCACATTTCCCCGGCGGATTATCAAAGCCAGTTTGCCAGCAGCACTGCGCCATACATGCTCATTGATGTGCGCACGCCGGACGAATTTGCCACCGGGCACATTCATGGAGCCGTCAACATCTCGGTTGATACTTTGCAGAACCATCTGAACGAAGTGCCGCACGATATTCCGGTTGTCGTCTACTGCCACAGTGGTAATCGCAGTGGTCAGGCCGCGCAAATTCTGACCCAGGCTGGCTATACCAACCTCTATGATCTGGGCGGAATCAATACCTGGGAAGCCCAGGGTTTCCCGATTGAATAACGTTAGAGCTAAAGGAACAGCATGAACATCTTCAAATCCATCTTCAGCACAGGCAGCAACAATCTGAATACGCTCGATGCAAAAGCGCGTATCGACAGCAAAGAGCCGCTTTTCATCCTCGATGTACGTCAGCCGGACGAATACCGCGCCGGACACATCGCTGGGGCAAAACTCATCCCCCTCAACGAACTGCCGCGCCGCATGGACGAGCTGCCGAAGGATACCGATATTTTGTGTGTCTGCCATTCCGGTTCGCGCAGCGGCGCAGCCACTGGACGACTCACCGGAGCGGGTTATAACGCGATCAATCTGCGCGGTGGCATGATGGGCTGGCAAAGAGCCGGGTATCCGGTCAAAAAGGGCAAATAATGCCAACGCTGTTCCTGAGTCTGGTATTGGGTTTTGGCATTGGTGGTTCATTGGGACTGCTGGGCGGCGGTGGGTCAATTCTCACCGTCCCCGCGCTGGTGTACCTCATCGGACAAACCCCGCAGGTCGCCGTGACCACATCGCTGGCAATCGTCGGCGCGAACAGTGCGCTCGGCGCGTTTTTCCACCGCTCACAGGGAACGCTCAACTGGCGTGTCGCCCTCATCTTTGGTGGAAGTGGGATGATTGTCTCGTATCTCGCGGCTGGTTTTTCCAAACATTTTTCCCCCAGCCTGTTGATGGTGGCCTTCGCCCTGCTCATGCTGGGGGTCGGCATCATGCTCAGCCGGCAAAAACCGCCGCAGGTGAACACCGAGCAGATGAACAATCTCAAGCTGTGGAAGGTGCTGGCAGGGGGAGCGGCTGTCGGCCTTTTGACCGGGATTCTTGGTGTTGGCGGCGGCTTCCTGATCGTCCCGGCGCTGGTCATGTTACTGGGAATGCCTATGCATCATGCCGTTGGCACATCGCTGGTGGTCATCGCCATGAACAGCCTCGCCGGATTTGTGGGACATATCAGCGGCACGGTGATTGACCTACCCTTGATTACCGTGTTTATCGCAGCGGGTGTGGTTGGGACATTTGCCGGAGCGCGTCTGGGCAAAAAGCTGGACGCAGCGCTGCTGCGCAGGGCTTTCTCCCTGTTTGTCATCGCGCTGGCCGTGTTTTTACTGTACGACAATCTTCCCAAAGTGTTTTAGCGTAATGCAGGAGTGAATGAGATGTATCTACAACAATTTTTCGTCGATGGATTGGGCTGCGCGTCCTATCTGGTCGGCTGTGAAGGCGCGGGGATTGCCGCTGTCATCGACCCGGATCGTGATGTGCAAAAGTATCTGGATGCCGCCGCTGAACGGGGTATGAAGATCACCCACATCATCGAAACCCATTTACACGCCGATCATGTATCCGGCAATACCGACCTGGCTGATAAGACGGGCGCGGAAATTTATGTCCATGAAGCTGCACAGGCACAATTTGAGCATAAAGCGCTCAAGGGCGGCGACACGCTGACTTTAGGCAATGTCGATCTGCGGGTGCGCTTCACCCCCGGACACACGCCGGAGAGCATCACGCTGCTGGTCGTGGATAAGACCCGCGCCGATGAACCCTGGATGGCCTTGACGGGCGATACTCTGTTCGTCGGGGATGCCGGACGACCTGATCTGGTTGGTGTTGAAGCCGCCCGTGAATTAGCCGGACACATGCACGACAGTCTGCACCATGAATATCTGACACTGGATGACGGTGTGATGATCCTCCCCGGTCACGGCGCGGGATCATTGTGCGGCAAGTCCATCGGATCAGTGTTGAGTTCAACCCTCGGCTTCGAACGTCACCACAACCCGGCTTTGCAGGTTCACGAACGGGATGCCTATATCGAATTTGCGACGGCTGATCTGCCCGAACAACCCGGCAACCATAAGCGCATCAAGCAAATCAATGGGCAGGGGCCGCATCCGTTGGGGGATGTCGTGCCGCGCCCGCTCACCATACAGGATGCTGTGCCAGAATTTCGACAGGGAGCCGCGCTGCTCGATACCCGTTCCAAAGCCGCTTACAAAGCTAAACACATTCCCGGCGCGGTGCATCTGGAAGCCAATGACCAACTCAGCAATCGCGTTGGCTTTGTCTTACCGCCCGATGCACCCATCATACTCATGCTGGCGGATGCCAACGACTACCGCCGCGTCGTGTACAGTCTGGCGCGGGTCGGTTATGACCAGGTGGTGGGCTATCTATCCGACAGTCTCGAAACATGGGAGGCTTTCGGTTTGCCCACCACCAGCGGTGATGTACGCGATATTGAGCCGCCGGAACTGAACGAACTACTGGAAAAAGGCAATGGTAATCGTCCGCTCGTCATTGATGTGCGCGAATCATGGGAATACGCCAGTGGACACGTCCCCGGCGCACGCCTGATTTCGCTGGGTGAATTTTCACGGCATCTGGGCGAACTCGATCCCAAACAGCCCGTCGCCATCATCTGTGCCAGCGGCAGCCGCAGCCAATCCGCCGCCGCGCTGTTGGGACAAAAAGGATTCGATACCGTCTACAACGTCGTTGGCGGAACTTATAACTGGATGCAGCATGGCCTGCCTCTGGAACGCAATTAGGAGTAAATCACATGCAAACACAACAGGCTCTTGGCCTCACCACCACGCTTCATACGGACTACGAAACCGCTCTCAAGCGCGTGACTGAAGCGCTAAAGACCGAAGGTTTCGGCGTACTGACCGAAATTGACGTGAAGGACACGCTGAAGAAAAAGCTTGACGTGGATTTCCGCCCCTATAAAATCCTCGGCGCATGTAATCCACCGCTGGCGTATCGTGCTTTAACCGCCGCGCCTGAATCCGGACTGCTGCTGCCCTGCAATGTGACCGTCGCGCAAATGGACGATGGGCGCATTCAGGTTTCCATCATTGATCCACTCGCCATGATGAGTGTCATTCCCGGCGATGCCTTACAGCCCATCGCGCAGGAAGCCCGTGAACGGCTGGATCGCGTCATCACGGCTTTGGAGGCGTAACCATGCCCATGTATGAATATGACTGCCCCGGCTGCGGGCGGTTATTTGAAAAGCGCGTTCCGATGTCAAGTGCCGATCACACCGATTGTCCGCACTGTGGCAACACCCATCCCAAGCGCCGTTTGTCGCGCATCAACATCAAAGGACAAGCGCAGTCGAGCGGGGCAGGCGTAAGTCTTCCCGCGTTCGGCGGTACCTGAGGGGGCGGACGGAAGTGCTGACCGTGTGTCAGCCAAACCACTGGAATAGAGTAATCTGCTCTGAATCGCTATACTGGCGTTCAGGGCAGTATTCATACAGGTGAAGCGAATTCTGAAATGATTACCGAAGAGCAGTACAGCAAGGTCTATCCATCACTGCCGATTTTATGGCAGGCCAGCTCTCAATTGGTGAATGAATTCAAGCGAGCCGCATTTTTCGCCCGCATTCCCGCTGGCAAGGATGTCTTTGTCGAAGGTGATGATGTGGATGCTATCGCGCTGCTCATATCGGGTGCGGTGCGTGTCTATAAAGTCGGGGAAACAGGCCGCGAAATTACGCTCTATCGGTTCGGTTTTGGCGAATCCTGCATTCTGACCGCTAATGCTATTCTCTCCCGCCAATCTTTTTCCGCCATCGCGACAGTCGAGCAGGATGCCGAAGCGGTCATGATTCCAGCCAGCGTATTTCGGGAATGGGTGCAGCGCTATGATTTATGGCGCGATTTCGTCTTCACCCTCCTCTCGCAACGCCTGTCCAGCGTGATGGAACTGGTGGACGAAGTCACCTTCCGCCGCATGGATATTCGTGTCGCTTCTCTCCTGCTGGAACGCAGCCAAAACCATAATCCGCTCACCATTACCCATCAGGAAATCGCGGCGGAGTTGGGCAGTTCGCGGGAAGTCATCAGCCGCATTCTTGAAAACCTCGCCAGTCAGGGCATTATTCGCGTCCTGCGTGGTTCGGTTGAAATCCTCGATTTTGACCGGCTGGAAAAGCAGACGGTTCGGTGACTTTGTCACAGACACCCCCTCCCATAGCTCCTATACTGGCAGTACAAATCAGATAGGAGAAATCACCATGAATGGCTTCGTGAATTTTATGGCTTCATCCACCGGACGCATTGCCCGCATCGTCGCTGGTATCGTGCTGATCGTTCTGGGACTATTGGTCGTGGGCAGCACCACCGGAATTATCGTTGCGGTCATCGGCGTAGTGCCGTTAGCCGCTGGCGTATTCGACTTTTGCATTTTCGCGCCGCTGTTTGGTCGTCCCCTCAGCGGCCCGAAAATCCGCGCCAACCAATAATCTACTCACCGTTCAAAACAGACACTGCGAATGCGAATTCCAGTGTCTTTTGATTCCTGCCCAATTTGCACGTTGAGGAAATGGGATGCGTTGTATAGAATGGGTGAGGTTGGAAATGCCCATATATGAGCATTCACATTTTTGGGGGATAGTTCAGCGGCAGAACCGTGGCCTTTGAAGCCATTAACCCTGGTTCGAATCCAGGTCCCCCAGCAAAGCGCATTTATCCGTTCCGTTCGCGGCGTTTTTCCTCAGCCCGTTTATGAATACGCTCGTTGAATGCCTTTTTCTCCGGTCTATAACCTAAGCATTTAGTCGAAAATCTAAAATGTTTCTGCCGGAACAAGTTGTCAGGTTCCCTCAATCACTTTTAACTTTAAACTCGTTACTTTTAACTTCTGGCTTAGTTTCTTCCGCCCGTATACTCGTACCCCAAACCACGTTGAGCAGGTCGTCACGGAAGATTACTTTTTCCTCATTTTGAATCAGCCGCGCTGGCACAGCCGCGCTATCCTCTCTTATATCCGGCTTAATTCCTTCCAGAAAAACCGCCGCACTACAGTTGATTTAGATACCGTTTAAAGGGAGGTGCATAAGCAGCTAAACCTAGAGTTAGGTGAGTAAATGCACCTCGTGAAGATGAATTTATCCACTGCGAATTTACCCCATCAAAATCTACTCTCAAGATAAGTCCATGAAGCTAAACAGGAGATTGCATGATGCCTGATGGCCTGGGAAATGAATTTGATGTCACCAAATTGACCGGATTATCCGATCAGGAAGCCACCAGTCGGCTTAAATCGGTGGGCCATAACGAACTTCCATCCTCAAAACCGCGCACTATATGGGCGATGGCGGCTGAGGTAGTGCGCGAACCGATGTTCCTCTTACTCATTGCCAGTGGAGCGATTTATTTGATTTTGGGTGACGTGGAGGAAGCGCTCATTCTGCTGAGTTTTGTGTTTGTCATTATCGCCATCACAGTTTACCAAGAACATAAAACCGAGCGTGCCCTTGAAGCATTACGTGATCTTTCCAGCCCTCGTGCCCTCGTCATTCGCGGTGGGCAGCAGAAACGAATCGCCGGGCGCGAGGTCGTTCCTGAGGACATCGTTTTGTTGGCTGAGGGTGATCGTGTTCCAGCAGACGGTCTCTTGCTCTGGAACATGGGGGTTGAGGTGGATGAATCGCTCTTAACGGGTGAGTCGGTTCCCGTTCGTAAAAGCACATGGGATGGGCTGATGGAGACCAGCCGCCCCGGTGGCGATGACCTGCCATTTGTCTATTCGGGAACCCTGTTGGTCAAAGGTCAAGGGGCTGCTCGTATTACAGCTACTGGCATCTATACTGAAATCGGTAAAATAGGCAAGGCACTCACCAGTCTGGAAACAGAAAGAACGCCGCTCCAACGCGAAACCGGAAAATTGGTAAGGCAGTTAGCGTTTGTTGGGGTTGCGCTTTGTGTTGTGGTAATCATTGGCTACGGGTTGACACGCGGTGATTGGCTTCAAGGCATCTTAGCGGGGATTACGCTGGCGATGGCGCTCCTCCCTGAAGAATTCCCGGTCGTGTTAACTATCTTTCTAGCACTTGGAGCATGGCGTATCTCGCAAAAGCGAGTTCTGACCCGGCGAGTGCCAGCCGTCGAAACGCTCGGCGCGACAACTGTTCTTTGTGTCGATAAAACAGGCACACTAACACAAAATCGAATGCGCGTTGGCAAAATATTTGCTGCTGGCCAGTTCTATGATATGAGTAATCATGCTACAGACCCCCTGCCGGAAACCTTTCACGAAATTGTAGAATTTAGCATCCTCGCCAGTCAACGTGATCCCTTTGACCCTATGGAAATTGCTTTCAAAGAATTCGGCAACCGATATCTGGCTGGCACAGAACATCTTCATGCCAATTGGACGCTTGTCCGGGAATATCCGCTATCAACGGGATTACTGGCGCTGTCCCATGTCTGGCGTTCACCAGAGGGCGGTGAGTATGTTATTGCCGCAAAAGGTGCGCCCGAAGCGATTGCCGATTTATGCCATTTTGATGAGGCAGAAAAGCAGAGGCTAGCACAAGCAGTAAACCAAATAGCCGGTGAAGGTCTGCGAGTGTTAGGAATGGCAAAGGCGTACTTCAAATACAGTCAGCTACCCAAAGAACAGCATGACTTCAATTTCAAATTTCTAGGGTTAGCTGGTCTGGCAGACCCTATACGTCCAACTGTCCCGGCAGCACTGAAGGAATGTTACGATGCGGGCATCCGCATGATGATGATTACAGGCGATTACCCCGCCACAGCTCAAAGCATCGCCAGAGAGATTGGTCTTAAGTCACCTGACCAGGTTATAACAGGCGTTGAACTGGATGCTTTAAGCGATGCTGAATTACAGAAACGCATTGAGGGCGTTAATATCTTTGCCCGCGTCGTACCGGAACAAAAGCTCAGGTTGGTACAAGCACTTAAAGCAAATGGCGAGATTGTCGCGATGACAGGCGACGGTGTGAACGATGCTCCGGCCTTAAAAGCCGCTCATATTGGTATCGCAATGGGAGGTCGTGGTACAGATGTGGCGCGTGAAGCAGCAGCATTGGTGCTGTTGGACGACGATTTTTCGTCCATTGTTGAGGCGGTTCGGTCTGGCAGACGCATATTCGATAACCTTCAGAAAGCAATGGCCTATATTCTAGCAGTGCATGTGCCAATAGCTGGGCTTTCTCTGCTTCCCGTGCTTTTCAAGTGGCCGCTCATTTTAATGCCCGTGCATGTTGTATTCCTGGAATTGATTATTGATCCGGCCTGTTCCATTGTCTTTGAAGCGGAAACTGAGGAAAGCGACGTGATGAAGCGTCCGCCGCGCAATCCTGATCTGCCGCTCTTTGGTAAATCGATGATTATTCTCAGCTTGCTTCAAGGACTCAGTGTGTTGTTGATTACACTCATCGTTTATCTACTGGATGGCGACCAGGGCGAACGGGATGCTCGTACACTGACATTTACCACGCTCATCATTGCCAATCTCGGCCTCATCCTCGCAAATCGCTCGTGGTCACGCACAATCCTGGCAACACTGCGAACTCCCAATCGTGCGCTCTGGTGGGTGGTGAGTGGTTCACTGTTATTCCTCGGATTGGTATTGTTCGTACCGTTTCTACGTGACCTGTTTAAATTCGCTGAAGTTCATCTCGTTGATGTTGGTGCCTGTATAGCAGGTGGGCTAGTGAGTATCTTGTGGTTCGAGGGTTTCAAGCGTTTTCGACATCCGGCACAGCAGGTCTCATAATCGCGGATCGGGTTCACTATCCGTAAAGCGGGAAATAGAATGTCTGGCGGTCACATGAGATTCATGTGACCGCTTTTTGGGTTTGCTAATCTACGATTTAACAGGGCTGCACAGGACTTCAGAGATCATGTTTCGGTTTCAGCCTGGTTGACAAAACCTCGATAGTTGTTTAAAATTGGTATAGTAGTTATTTTACAAACTACTACAGGACTAGGGTGTGTTTATGGACATGACGACCAACTTGACGCAAATCGGCTTTACCGAGTATGAGGCCAAGGTATATCTGGCGCTTCTGCGTGAAAATCCTGCCACTGGTTATCAAATCAGTAAGACATCCAGTGTACCCCGTTCGATGGTCTACGAAGCGTTGAGCCGTTTACATGCCCGTGGAGCCGTTCTGGAAAGCATTGAGGATCGCGCAACACTGTATCGACCAGTCGCACCCGAACTGTTATTGGAACGTCATGAGGATGACCATCGTCAACTGCTTTCAAGCCTGCGACAAGGTCTAAACACGCTCTATACCTCAACTGATGATGGACGCATCTGGACGATCAGCGGTCAAGGGCTAACCCTGACCTATGCTGCACAGATGATTCGTGAGGCTCAGTCTGAAGTTTTCCTTGTACTCATGGATGAAGATGTCGATACACTGGCCCCTGAGATCAAAATCGCTTGTGATCGGGGACTAACAGTAAATACACTGCTATTAGGGGAACGTGATCTCGAATGTGGGAACGTAGCCTATCATCCCCCTCTTGAAAGCAAACTTCAGGGAATAACCGATATGCTGCTGGTGGTCGCTGATGGCAAAGAAACCCTCATCGCCAGTAAGCATCGAGAGATGACGGCGACCATCACGCGGAATGCTAATCTCGTTCTAATTGCTCGACAATTCGTATGGATGGAATTATTCACCCAACGCATCTACGCGCGGCTTGAGAATGATCTGCTGGAGAGACTTGAACCACAGGATCGGCAAATCTTTGAAAGCCTAAACGCTTTGAAGGAAACCCCCAATGGAAAACGTAATATGGACAAACAACAACGTCCTTGAACTGGAGCATGTTTCCAAGAAATATCAGATGGGTGAGGTATGTGTCACAGCTCTGGACTCTATCTCCCTTTGCATAACCCCCGGTGAATTCTTCGTAGTGCTAGGCCCATCCGGCAGCGGTAAAACTACTCTTCTCAACCTGATTGGCGCACTGGATACGGCATCTTCCAGTGACATTTGTATGGGCAGTCATGCCCGACCTCAGTATCGCAATCACGCTCCATTTACTGACGGCTATCAGTGCCGCATTTGAAAAGCAGCTCATGTGGCAACATGTCACAGGGCAATGAAAGGAGAAAACCTCATGACACCCGAATCAACATTCCATATTCTATTTTGGGTTTTGTTCGGTGGTGTACTGCTGATGCGATTCTATTTTCTCTTCCAAATACGCGCGGCGGGTGAGCGGGTGATGCCCGATCAAAAAGCCGTTGAACGGGAAGGTAAAGGGTTGTTTGCTTTCCGGCTCGCAAGCTGGTTCCTGATGATTGCCATCCTCATATCCTATGCGCTCAATTTGTTCTGGCTTGAAGCATTCCACATCACTTTTCCTGATTGGCTGCGCTGGGCAGGATTTGCGCTGGGAGTCATCAGCATCCTGTTTTGGACATGGACACAACTGACGTTGGGAAAAGAATGGTCACCTCAACTACAACTGCGTAAAGATCATCACCTGATTATAACCGGGCCTTACGCTCACATTCGCCATCCGATGTATACCGCCATATGTGGTTTTGGATTGGGTCTGGCGCTGGTATCCGCCAATGGAGTCTTTGTGGTGTTAGCTGCTATGGTCATTATCGGTTTATTCCTTCGTATCCCTCAAGAAGAAAAGATGCTTATCAGGGAATTTGGCGAGGAATATCAGGCCTATATTCGGCATACGGGAAGCATGTTTCCGCGATAGTCCAGAGACAAAAATGTGAAGGAGAGGAAAATGGACACTCGCATAACTCAAAAACCAACAGCGGAAAAATCTACGACTCCTATTAATTGGAATGTGATCGCTCGCTTCGCAGTGATCGCCCTGGTAATGCCCTTCGTGCTGTTCGCTGCGGCGGGGCGGGTGGATTGGTGGCAGGGATGGGTCTATATCCTTATCACAGTAGTCCTATCGCTCATCAGCCGCTATGTCGTCTACCTCAAGAACCCTGAACTGATTGCAGAACGCGCTCATTTCACCGAATCGGAGGGAATAAAAGACTGGGATAAGAAGCTCGTTTTATGGATCGCCATCGTGGGGCCGCTGGCATTTCTGATTACCGCCGGTCTGGATAAGCGCTTTGGCTGGTCAGCAGACATGGAACTTCCAGTACAACTTGGCGCAATTGTGGTCTTTCTTCTAGGGTACGCTTTTTCGACATGGGCCATCATCGTGAACGCCTATTTTTCATCGGTGGTTCGTATCCAGACTGACCGGGGGCAGACTGTTGTAACTTCTGGCCCCTATCAATATGTACGTCATCCCGGATACAGCGGCGCATTGGTGGCCTGGTTGGCTTCGCCAATTCTGCTGGGTGCGATCTGGTCATTCATTCCTACGGTCATTGTGGTCGCACTCTATATCGTTCGCACAGCGCTTGAGGACAAAACGCTGCAAAACGAACTTCCCGGCTACACGGAATATACCCAGCGTGTTCATTTCCGCTTACTGCCGGGTGTGTGGTAATGATCGGAGGCACATGATGACACATTCTCAACTCAATAAGTCACGTTTCGTGGTTGGGGTCGTCCTCGTGATCGTAGCTGCCTTGATGTTTATATTCTTGAAAGGCGATTACTCAACCGCTGGCGCAATCGCAATCGGCATCCTGGGTCTCGTTTGGTCGGAGTGGCACGTCCATCAACTCCCAAAGGAGATATTAACATGACATCTTTTATATCATTCATTGAAAATCATAGGCCGGGTTTGCAACCGCATAAAAGGGGCCATCACAGGAATAGTAGTCACCTTAATACCACATCACAGGACATGACCGCCCATGATGCCAGACAAGTTTTATCGCGAATCACAATCGGAACCGCTGTAGTTGGTTTAGCAGCGATGGCTTACTGGCGTTTCGCTGTACGGCGGCACACTTTGCCCTGCCCATCCTGGTTAAGCTGGTTACTGGAAAACCCATTCATGAATTCCGTTGCGGGAGCAGAGTCGATACTCGACCAGCTCGATCTAAAACCGGGTATGAAGCTGCTGGATGTGGGCTGTGGCCCCGGCAGACTAACTATACCAGCCGCGCGTCGTGTCGGTGTCAATGGTCAGGTCACCGCATTGGATGTTCAACCTGAAATGTTGGAGCGCGTTCAGAAGAAGCTGAAAGCTGCTTCATTGACTAACGTGAACCTTATACATGCGGGCATTGGTGAAGGCAAAACCGAATTCGACACCTTTGATCGTGCCGTTCTGGTCACCGTGCTAGGGGAAATACCGGATCGCCAGGCAGCGCTTGCCGAGATTTATCGTGCGCTCAAGCCCGGTGGCATTCTTTCAGTAACAGAGGTGCTGCCCGACCCTCATTACCAAACGCCTGGCACCGTCCGTCGGCTGGCATATGCGGCAGGATTTGAGGAACAGGCTCGCTTCGGCAGCTTCCCGGCTTTTACAGTGCAGTTCCGCAAGCCGGATGCCAATTCGTCCCATCGCGTGAAGGTCGAGGGACTCCATAATGTCTCAAAGACTCTCCTGATCGCTCTCTATCTACGGGCGTTGGAAAGCCAACATCCAAATGGGCTAATAAACGACCCGAAGGCTGTCGAGTTAGTCGGTCAACTGGACTTTGATTTTTCCAAACTCAAGAACACCTCGCTCGGTCAGATTTTTCCGCTCATGAGAATGCAAGAATCAGACCGCCGCATTAGTACATTCCTCAGCCAAAACCCTGAGGGCATTATTGTAGACATCGGTTGTGGTCTCGATACCCGTTTTTACCGTGTCGATAATGGCAAAGCGACGTGGTACGAACTGGATTTGCCGGAAGTGATGACACTCCGCAGCCAATTGCTGGGTGAGTCTTCACGTCGTCATACAATTGCCTGTTCGGTGCTGGATTTTCGCTGGATGGATGAAATTCACAGATTGGATGGGCAGCCCATTCTATTTCTGGCAGAGGGTGTCTTCCCGTATTTTGAGCAGCAAGAAGTGAAGCGCCTCGTAGTGGCCTTGTGTGAACAGTTTCCAGACTCCGAATTGGTCTTTGATGCCCTGCCACCGGGATTTGTGCGCTGGATGCGCTGGCATCCCAGTCTGAAAGCTGCTAACACACGGCTCGGATGGGGGCTGGCACAAGGCAAGGAAGTCGAGCAGTGGCATTCCGGTATTCAGTTGATAAGCGAGTGGTTTTACTTTGACCAACCAGAACCGCGTTTGCGCTGGTATCGGCTGCTGAAATGGTTTAAGCCAATCAGCAGGACGCTTATCGTCCAGTATAGATTGGGCAAAGAGGTATAGGCGTTTGACTTTCGTAAGTCCATGACCACAGTAACGGGTTAAGGATGTTGGACTGATGAAGCAAAAGCGCTGTTGAACAAGCATTACATCAAACGATCCGTACCCAAAACGGGTTCTAACTATAGATAAGGTAATTTCACATGGTCGCAATCAGCCGTCAGAATGAAAATGTAAACAATAATCCCCCTGCCCATCCCACATGGCTGTCACGGAATTGGCTGGAACCGCGTTTTGTGGTGCTGACCCTATTGGCAATTGTGCTCAGTATCATCGGCGAACGGTTGGAAGTTCCCCACTGGTTGATTACCGCCCTCAACGTGAGTTCGTATATCACAGGCGGTGTATTCGGTGTGACCGCCAGCCTTGAAGCACTACGTCATCGCCAGATCAACGTTGATTTGCTGATGGTACTGGCGGCAGTTGGCGCGGCATTGGTTGACCAATGGCACGAAGGCGCGATTCTGCTGTTTCTGTTTTCGCTCAGCAACGTGCTGCAAGCGTATGCCATCGGACGCAGCCGCCAGGCGATTCGCGGCTTGCTCAAGCTGTATCCGCTGGAGGCCAAAGTGCGCCGTGATGGACAGGTCGAGGTGATGAAAATTGAACAGATTTCTGTGGGCGATGTGGTACTTATCGAACCCGGCGAACGTATTCCAGTCGATGGCCTGATCGTCAATGGACGTTCAGCGGTAGATCAATCACCGATCACTGGCGAATCGATGCCGGTTGAAAAAGGTGTGGGGGATAAAGTGTTCGCCGGGACGCTCAATCAGCAGGGCGTACTCGATGTTAAAGCCACACAGGCTGCCCACGATACCACCCTGGCTCGCATCATCAAACTGGTGGAAGAAGCCCAGGACTCGAAGGCTCCAACCGAACGCTTTCTAGATACCTTCGAGCAGTATTACGCCATGATCATTATTGGCGCAACACTGCTGTTCATTATTGTGCCTCCTGCGTTAGGCCTGACCGAATTCCAAAGCAATTTTTACCGCGCAATGGTACTCATGACAGTAGCTTCTCCCTGTGCGTTGATTATCAGCACACCTGCTTCGTTCATCTCAGCCATCGCCGCCGCCGCTCGTAATGGCGTTTTGTTCAAGGGCGGTGCATTCCTGGAAGGCATGGCATCTGTCAAGGCCATTGCATTCGACAAAACCGGCACGCTTACGATGGGCAAACCCGCTGTCACTGACATAATTTCCTCCTGTGAACTGGGTGAAGATGAACTGCTCCAAGTGGCTGCCTCGGTTGAGGCGCGTTCAGAACATCCGTTGGCGAAAGCGGTTGTGTTGGCTGCCGAACAACGCAGTCTGTCTCTGACCGAAGTCGAGGATTTCCAGGCTATGACCGGGCTGGGTATTGCTGCCAAAATCGATGGTCGTACAGTGCGTCTGGGTAGTGTTAAGTACCTTGAACAGAATAACAGAATACCGCATCACCTGGCTGAACATCTCGAACATCTCGAACTCGAAGGTAAAACTGTAATCGGTGTGGTACGCGAGGGGGGATGTCACCTGTGTGACAACTGCCAGCAACCGGAAAATAATCAGGATTGGCTGGGTATCGTGGCAATGGCTGACCAGCTTCGCCCCGAAGCCGTCGGCATTATCCGCCTCTTACATGAACAAGGAATCGAACGGGTGGCGATGCTCACGGGCGACAATGTCCGCGTGGCACAAACGATCGCTCATCAGTTGGGTATTGATGCCGTTTACGCCGGACTGCTGCCAGATGACAAAGTACGGATCATCAAAGAAATTGAAACCGAAGTTGGCCCGACAGCCATGATCGGCGACGGCGTGAACGATGCTCCGGCACTGGCTACGGCGAGTATTGGCATTGCGATGGGCGCGGCAGGTACAGATGTAGCGCTGGAAACTGCCGATTTGGTATTGATGGGGGACAAACTGGAACTCATTCCCTACGCAATTAACCTCAGCAAAAAGGCACGTCGTGTTGTCTGGCAGAATATTAGTTTTGCGCTGCTGGTTATTGCGCTGCTGATTATCAGCGCTTTCGCCATCAACCTACCCCTTCCGCTCGGTGTATTTGGTCACGAGGGCAGCACCGTCATCGTCGTGTTGAACGGCCTGATTTCGCTGCTGCTGTGGCCGGAATTCCAGCGCAGGCGAAAAATGCGAGAAGCATAGGCGACAATTAAAGAAGAGATGGTCAGGCAGTGACACTGAAGCGTTTGCTCCAGAAGCGATTTCATTTGACTGCGCCATGCCGTGATTGAACTAAACCTGTGGGAAAACACCACTTTCCCACAGGCTGGCTGTCCTATTTCTAAATCCCCCAGGAGTAGGATGTTTTCAGGTTGGATTCGCTTTACTTTTAAAGGCAGCTTGTTCGCTCGTTGTTCGAAAGGATGCATAATGCCCTGGACGAAACGACATTTCCCACCCTCTATGAAAAATCTGGATTCCAAAACCCGGAATAAAGCTATTGAGATCGCCAACGCACTTCTGGAAGACGGTTATGACGAAGGCCGCGCCATTGCCATTGCTACCGCGCAGGCGGAAAAGTGGGCAAATGGGCTTGATAAGGCGAAGGAGCATTCATCATGAAATGCAAACTGCGCAATCAAATCGTGAGCAAGTGGAAGCAGTTTGAAGGTGATGTGTGTACTCGTTGGAGTAAGCTCAGTACCAAAGATTTTCAATGGATTGGTGGTCAGCAGAACAAGCTGGTCATGCGGGTTCAGGAGCGCTATGGTATTCCTGAAGAAGAAGCACAGCGTCAGGTCAATGAGTGGATCATGGAACTTCGGTTTTAATCCCTTTTGGCAAGCACTCTAAATCTAAAAATACTCCCAGTCGTTTCCCCTCCCGTGAAAACAGGCTCGTGTTGAGCCTGTTTTCGTTGGCAGCCAATCAGGTCGCCAGCAGCGTCCCGATGCCATGACCAGCCAGCAGCGCCGCACCAACGAGTGCAGCAAAATACACCACCGTTCCCATAAGAGTCACATAACCGAGCGCGACAAAAATCCCATCCCGCTGCAACATCCCGCCTGCCAGACAGAGAATCGCCAGCGCAGGCAGTGTATTCGAGAAGGGAATTAAGCCCAGCGGAACCATGAGCAGAAGTGCGCCCACGATGAGTAAAAAGCCATTGAAGCGGTTGACGATTGCGCCATGCGTCAGAGCCAGCCAGCGCGGGCGAACCCATTTGTCCATCCGGGCGAAAAGGTGGGCAGCTTTCTCCAGCGCCGGAATCAGATGGGCGCGTTCAATCGCGCGGTTCATCAATGTCCCCGGCAGCCAGGGAACCCGGTTGAACATCACGCCGATTCCAATCAGCGTAATCACCAGTCCAAAAACGGTACTCACGCCCGGAATCGACACGGGCAGCAGAAACGGGATGGTCAGAAACATGCAAAAAACCAATAATCCCTGCTCGCCAATCAATTCCAGCAGTTCGCGCAGCGTGATTCTTTCGGCATGAACTGAACGGGCGACATGGTGCAGGGTTTCCGACATCGTTTTTTGGGGGTCTTGCAAAAAGAGCGGCATTCGGCCTCCTAAAAAATAGCGATGCGTCCATGATAAAGGAAATCGGCGCAAAATCAGGCCGCATTAACACAATTCTCATGGTCAGCACCACTTGACCCACTCTAAAACCCCCCAGATGGTGCATGTGCCTCGCTCAGTGCTGCTTTACCATGATGCATGTCTGTGGGATTCAATCGTAATCGCGCAGGATGAGTTTTAATGTATAAGAAGGAGCAGTGCTATGATTAACAACGCGACATGGGATCAGGTGGCTGGGAAGTGGAAGCAGTTTAAAGGTGAAGTTCGCACCCGTTGGGGCAAGCTCACCGATAATGATGTAGAAATGATCGCCGGAAAGCGTGACAAGCTGGCTGGACTGCTTCAGGAACGCTACGGCATCGCTGAAGAAGAAGCCAATCGCCAGATTGACGACTGGGCGACAAAGTTGAAATACTAGCGCTCAGTCGCTGAAATCCGCGCATGGGAGCCGTCCTTCGGGGCGGCTCTTTTGCTTCTAAGCCAGAAGTTTAAAGTTAAACGTGTTGGAACGGCGCATACAGAGGATGAACACGAAAACACTTTAGACTTTAGACTTAACACCGTAGTGATTGACGATTTCCTGTGCATCACTCACAAGCGCCTTCCGCAAATTATCCGGTTCGAGGATACGCGCCTGCGTCCCCAGACCGAATACGACCATTTTCGCAAATTCCTGACTTTCCGTCTGCAAACGCACCGTCACCCATTCGTCGTTCTCGGTTCCGTCGAGGATTTCCCAGCGTCCCGGCGCAAAATAACGTGCAAAACCGATCCGGCTGGTATGCACGCGCAGTACAAAGACATATTCCGAGGCCTGTGTGACAAAATCTTTCGCATGTTCCTGCCAATACGCCGCCAGATCGAAATCCGCTGGACGCTGAAAATGGGTATCCAGCACGGTCACGTCATGAAAACGCGCCACGCGATAGGTGCGCAGTTCGCCATTCCGTTTGGCGATCAGATACCACATGCTGGCTTTGGCGACGAGGCTGTAGGGTTCCAGAATGCGTTCCGCCACCTCGCCGCTGTAATTCTCGTAGTGGACGCGGATGCAGCAGTCTTCGTATACGGCACGCTGCAAATCCTCCCAGAACGGCAAAGGCTGCGTTTCATGCCACCACCACAGCGGATCGATCAGGATGCGCTGGCGAATCTGATCAACTGAGGGTTGATGCGGCGCGGGCAGTGCGGCGAAAAGCTTGAGCAGCGTGCTTTCCGCCGCATCGCCCAGTCCGACATCTTTCAGCAGTTTGGTATTGCCGGAGATGAACAAGGCGCGGACTTCCGCCTCATTCAACCCCGTCAGCGTCACGCGGTAATTCTCATCCAGCGCAATGCCGCCGCCGTGACCACCATCGGCATAAACCGGGATTCCGGCGGTAGACAGCGCATCAACATCGCGCAGAATCGTCCGGCGTGAGACTTCGAGTTCGTCCGCCAGATGTTCAGCCGTCATTTTCCCGCGCGTTTGCAGCAGCATGACGATGGACAGCAGCCGATCAGCCCGCATGAATCTCCCTTACTTATATCTGTGGCAAGCGTGTAGGGGAGGGTCTCAGACCTTCCCCTACGAAAATATCTTCCACAGCAAGTTGATTCCTATCCGCCAGCATTCCAGGTATCAATTAAGAGCTGCTTAAAGGTCGGTGCATCTGGGTTGGTCGCTACCATGATGCGCGAACCATTGCCGACAGGCTGCGTCCGTCCGTAATCAGCCCCCGGTATATCCACCACACTGATATTACGCTCGGTCAGCGTCACCAGGCTTGGATCAACCAGAACCGCCGCTGCCAGTTGATCCCAGAAGTAATAGAAACCGGACTGTATAAAATCCTTGCTGTTTTCGAGCAGCGTCGCGACCAATTCCGCAGCAGGGGTTTTCTTTTCAGTCTGGATTTGCTTTAGGAAAGTCAGAGTGATGGGTACAAGATCGGTGGCATCCAACCCAACCAGCGTAATCGGTACGCCCGATTCAAAGACAATACGCGCGGCAGGCGGATCACAGTAGATATTCCATTCGGCGGTCTTATTCTCATCGCTGACAGGCGATCCGCCGACATCCACAGCGCCGCCCATGATGGTGATGCGTTCAATCTTGTCAACCAGTGTGGGCGTTTTGAGGAAGGCCTGTGCAATATTGGTCAGCGGCCCCAATGCGAGGACGGTGATTTTATCCGGCGAGGCTTCAACCGTCGCAGTAAAAAGTTCAACGGCATCCATGTCAGACGGTTTGCCGCCTTCCGGCAGGTTCAATGCGTTCACAGCGTCCAGGTTGGTACGGTATTCCGGCGGGACGGGATTCTCCCCGCCTAGCAGTGGGGTTTCCGTCCAGCAGCTTACCGGCACATCGCCGTAATTGGCTAACGCGACCATCCCCAGCGCGGCGCGTACACCCGCATCGCAGTAGCCCCAGCCGGTTCCCGTGACCGTAATGGCCTTCAGTGAAAACTCCGGCCTGTTAAGAAGAAAAAGCGTCGCCATAAAATCATCGTTGGTCATATCCGAGTCGATAATCAGTGGACGTGGCGCTTCCGCAGCAGCCGGTAGTGTCAAACCAAACAGACTCAGCAGACAGCATACCAGCGCGAAAACCAAAAGCTTTCTATTCACAATAATGCTCCTTTAACTTGGGTGACAGTAGGTGTCACTCAATATATTTTATCCTGAAATCAGGTAATCAGGATGAGTCAAAAGGACAAAACATGATAAAGATAACCAGCGGAACGGTGAATGTGAACGGCGGCAGCCTGTATTATGAAATCGCTGGCGAAGGTGAATCGCTGGTATTATGTCACGCAGGATTTGTGGACAGCGGCATGTGGGACAGCCAGATGGAGGCGTTTACGCAGCATTATCGTGTCATTCGCTTTGATGCGCGTGGTTTTGGTAAATCGGATCGTGCTACAGGGTCGGTCTGCCGCCGCGATGATGTCTATCAACTGCTGAAACAGCTTCAGGTCGCGAAAGCCATTTTGCTCGGCTGTTCAATGGGCGGCGAGAATGTGATCGATTTAGCGCTCGAACACCCGGAAATGGTATCAGCACTCATCGCGGTTTCGGCTGTACCCAGTGGTTTCCAGATGCAGGGCGCACCGCCGCGCTATCTGATGGAGATGATCGCTGCATCACAGGCTGGTGATGTCGAACGCGCTTCCGAACTGCAAATCCGCATCTGGGTAGACGGGATGTATCGCGAACCGGAGCAGGTGGATGCCAAAGTTCAGGCAAAAGCCGCCGCGATGAACCGCATTCCGGTACAAAACGCGACAGCCGCTGTCGCCGATATGCAGCCATTGAATCCGCTCAATCCACCAGCCGTGACACGTCTGAAGAATATTCATGTCCCAACGCTGCTGATTGCCGGGGCGCTCGATCACCCGGAAATCATCCGGGCGCAGGACGAAATGCAGGCGGCGATTCCGAATGCGCAAAAAGTCATTATCCCGGATACGGCGCATGTGCCGAACATGGAACAACCGGAAATCTTTAATCGCGCGGTACTCGATTTTCTAAGCAATCGTTGAAAGGAAGCAAGCATGTCTGAAAAAGGTTCTGTACAGTATCTCAATCCCGATGGGTTGAACCAGAATCCCGCCTTTAGCAATGTCATCGTCGTGGAAGGCAGAGTGAAAACCGTCTATATCGGTGGGCAGGATGCGCTGGATGCCTCGCGCAATATTGTCGGCAAAGGCGATATTGCCGCGCAAACGGAACAGGTGATGAAAAACATCCAGATTGCGCTGGAAGCAGCAGGCGCGAAGCTGGAACATGTCATCAAGTGGAATCTGTTTATTGTACAGGGACAGCCGCTGGGGCCTGGTTTCGCCGCCTTCCAACGCGCCTGGGGCAATCGTCCGAATCCGCCTGCTATTACAGCGGCTTTCGTCGCCGGGTTAGCCCATCCCGACTTTCTGGTCGAGATGGGCGCTATAGCGGTTGTGCCGCTGGAAGGTTAGGGCAAAAGCTGCTGTTTGAGGGTGGTCGCCAGCCATGCTTCATAGGCATCCGGCGACCACCCCGCCTCATGAACCAATTCCCGATAGACTTCAGCCTGTGTCAGTGCCAGATAAATCGCTGTTATGCGCTCCGGGCTGAAATCCGGGCGCAGGGTGGGAGCCATTTCGCCCAGGATGCGACTGAGATTTTGGCGGCGGCCTGTCAGCGCGGAAGCCAGTTCAGCGGCGGCTTCCGGGTCACTGGCGGCGGCGCTTTCGTAAATCTGCATCATACTCGCGCCCGTTTCCCACTGGCGGCGGGTAGCGTGAGCAGCCAGTTCCAAACGACGCGCCGCATCGGTTTCCTGCAAAGCCTGCTGGTAAATATCGCGCTGACCGGATTCCTCGTGCCATGCCTGCCGGATCGCCCACAAAATTCCCCGTTTGTTTTTGAAAACGGCGTACACGGTGCTGACCGCCACGCCTGCTCGCGCACTGATGGCCTCAATCGTAGTCGCCGCATAGCCTTGTTCCAGGAACAGATCACGGGCGCTGTCGATGATGAGCTGCTGGGTTGCCAACGCTTGCCGCTGGCGGTGAGTGAGTTTCTTGACATTTTCCATCATTCCATTATAACATAGCTTTTGTCAGTGTAGTTCAACTACAACGAATGGAGTATAACTATGTCAGAGCAGGATAATATCGCGAATGTTCGGGAATTCATGGAACGTGGCTTCAATCAGGGTGATGTGAGTGTTGTCGATAAGCTTGCGGCGGAAAATGGAGTCGATCATCAGGAGCCGCCGGGAACACCCTATCGCCCTCATCTGAAGCAGGTCATTACCATGCTGCGCACTGCTTTCCCCGATTTGCACTTTGAAATTCATCAGATAATGGCGGATGGTGATACGGTATCATTCCGCTCCACCATGACCGGAACCCATCAGGGTATACTCACCTTCGGGCCGCGTCCACTGCCGCCCACAGGCCGCAAAATCTCTGTTGCGCATATGCATTTTGTTCGCATGGTGAACGGACAGAGTGTGGATTTGTGGCATGTCTGGGACATCGCCGGGATGATGCGTCAGCTAGGCGTAATGCCGGAACCACAACATCGCTCTGCCTGAGTGGTACCCTCAATTCATGCAAAAGTGGTGCTTTAGTCGAGTCCAGTTCAGCAGTACAGTAGAACCATCAACAAAGAGGATCTCACAAGGAGTCTCACGATGGAAGAACGACTGGACTACGGCAAAATCGCTCCTGGCGCAATGAAGGCTATGTACGGCTTGCAGCATTATGTGGATGACTGCGGCCTCGAACCGCTGCTGCTGGAATTGGTGAAAGTGCGTGCCTCGCAGATCAACGGCTGCGCCTACTGCATCGATATGCACACCAAAGATGCCCGCGCTCTGGGTGAAAGTGAAATGCGGCTGTATGGCCTGAATGCATGGCGCGAATCACCGTTCTACAGCGAACGGGAACGGGCGGCGCTGGCCTGGACAGAATCGGTCACGTTGGTTTCAGAAACCCATGTTCCCGATGATGTCTACGAGGAAGTCCGCCAGCACTTCAGCGAAAAAGAACTGGTTGACCTGACAACAGCGATTGTCGTCATCAACGCCTGGAATCGCTTCGCCATCCCCTTCCGCGATGTGCCCGGTGTGTACCAATCCAAGAAGCAGCCTCTCGAAGCTGTCCCACAGAATTAAACCCTTCCCGGCAGAAGATAGCAATAAACACAGGGGCATAGTGCGCTGTGCCCCCATCTTTCCTCAAATGCTGCTCTTCAGGCTAAATTATTCAAACTGGGTAGCACCACACTAAGTGGTGGACGAGCGAAAAAGAAGGTTCATAATGCAGAGCGTTGTCCTGGCGAGATAACGGGAGCCAAGATGAACCTTCAAAGTGTATTTTGCATGAACAAGGCCTGTCTGTACAACTTCTGTTGGCTTCATGGCTCGCTCAATCGACGTACTCCCGCTATGGCGGCGGGTTTAGCTCATCATCGCTGGTCTTTCCTTTGGTGACACTCTACGACAGCTAAAGCTGTGTAGCTTCTCGCTTGCGCGAGCTACATGCGCCGTGCCCAGGCGAACTACGCTTGCCCCGCAGTACGGGGTGACGATACTTGACCGTTTCCGGTGGTCTGACCTTGCCTAACTCTCCATACACAACTCGGCTGAGGATGTTACTCGCTCCCACCACATCCCGATGTCCACAGAAACCGCAAGCCGGACAGTCGTAGACTCGTCCCTTCGGTTTGTACTTGTGTTGGCAGGATGGACAGGTCTGCGAGGTGTATGCCTCATTCACATCATCCACAACGGTGATACCCACTGCCTCAGCCTTGTAGCCGATGTAGCATCGGATTTTGCCGTGTGACCAATTGCTGATCTTCTGCTGACTCTTGGCGTTCAGCCGCTTTCCATCAGCGATGTCGCGCACATCGCCGATTGCCAGTGTGCCGATCTTCCGCTCGACACACCACTCCACCGCCTCTCGACTGATTTTGTGTTCAAGGTCGCGCTTGCGCCGCTCTTGTTTCGCCAGAAAGCGCACTTTGCGCCGGTTGAGACGCTTCCAGCGCCGTGAGCCACGCTGCATTTTCGCCTGTTTCGCCTGCATTTTGGCTAAAACGTAGTTGGTATGCTGGTTCTGCGCGCGTAACTGACGGCAAGACACGACTAGCGCTTCCTCACCATCGGTGAGCGTGATCGGATGGATTTCACCCAGGTCTCCGGCTGCCACGTAACCGTTCTGGACAGGCTCAGGCTTGACCCCATCATCCACCACCAGATGCCATTCATAGTGACGACTTGACCTGTTGTAGACCAGCCGCATTTCGCTGAATGCCTCGACGGGTAGTTCTTTCAACGGTTCGGGAAGCGCGACTTCAAGCGGTTCAGTCCCTCGCGCCAGCGACAGCAGCAAATAGCCATCCCTCAGCCGAATCCCGCTGTTTTTCCAAATCGTGGTGCGGTAGTATTTGCGTTTGCGCGGATACTTCGCCTCCGCGAGTCCGGCTTTCCGTGCCTGACGAGTGGTTTTGCAGGCTTTGGGAAAACCTTGTTGCGCCGCGTCGATGCTGTGGGAGTGGAGCAACGGTGTCTGGTCGGCGTTCAGAAAATCGTTGTAGCGTTCCTGAGCCACAGGCGAGAGCCAGATACCTTTCTTGCGGTAGATGCGATACTGCTCGACCAACACCTGAGAATAGATGCGACCACTCTCGCGATTGAGGGCATCAGCGCTGGAACGCGGCAGGTGACAGGCGAAATAGATCGTGTGAATCATAAGACCCGGTATGTAGATAGACCCTTATGGATACTATACCCATGATGAGTCCATCAGACAACCACTCAATCTGGCTAAAGCCAGCGAGAAACCACGCCTAACCACAAGGGCTGAAGCCCTGTGGCTTGCGGCGGGTTTAATTCGGTCATCCACCGTTTAGTGTGGTGCTACTCTACCAGACCATACCCGCTTTCGACCAGTTCCTTCAAGCACTGCGCGAATCGCGCGGCAGGCGCACCGTCTACAATCATGTGGTCGATGCTCAGGGTGATGCACACATATTCGCGGTTCACCAGTTGTCCATTAATGAGCGCGGGTTTCTCCCCGATGCCACCGATGGTCAGCGTCAGCGTATGAAATGGCGCGAACCCCCATCCCCAGCCGCCGCCTTTGGCGAACATGCCCACCGCCGTCACCACTACAGTTCCGGCATATTGCTTGAGCCAGTGCGGATTCATCAGCAGAGCGCGGTAAAACAGCCCCCGAATGAAACCGGGGATATACGGTGCCCACCTGACGAGTCGGCCTGATTTTTGACTGCTTTTCTCCGGCTTCGTTTTGACCGAGCGGATTTCATCATGAATCTGGCGGAAAGTTTTGCGATTCGCGCCCCGGATGATATGCGGAAAGTGGGATGTTCCCGCCTCAACCAGCGTCACCACATCCACATCACTGAACTGGATAAGCTGGTTGCGCCAGTTGAGATGGGCTTGCAGCATCGGATGGCTGGAAATGGCCTTTGCCAGACAGCCCACCAGAAAGGCCGTAAAAGACAGTGATTCGCCCGTTTTCGCCTTGTGCTGCCGGATGAATTCGCGCGCTTCTGTCACATCAAATTCGACCAGACCGTGAACGAGAAAACGCTGGCTGCCCATCCGTCCCGCATCCGCTACCAATCGCCGCTCTGCCGCAAAAGGCAGCACCTTAAAATCGCTGTTGTCGTGTGTCACTTTTCACAAACCTGGAAACTATACTTGCCGCTCTGGAACCCGCATCAGCGAGAAGCAGACCGGTTCAAAATATTTCAGCCAGAAAGACACCGCTTCCGGGTTGTAGGACTCGAAATCAACCGAGCAGCATCGGAAACCCTGTTCCGCATAATCACGTAGGGCAGCGTCCAGCAGAGCTGCGGCGATTTTACGCCCCCGGTATTGTCGGCGGATGTAAGCCCCGGTGTTCGCAATCCTGTCCGGCGCAGCCACAACCGCCGCCGAGTCCGTGTTGTTCACCTCAAAACGCACGTATCCCGCGTAGTTACTGCCATCCATTGCCAGCCAGATGCTGTTTTGCGGTGTATCCAGAAATTGCGCCAGCCGCTGAGAATCGGCGGGCTGATAGGCATCCATCAACAGCGGTGGTTGTGTATAGTGCTGCCAGTGTTCGATTTCCATCTGCTGCAAGGCATTTATATCATCCCGCGTCGCCTGACGAATCTCCCCATTGTATGGGGCTGCATTCTCCAAAGGCAGCGTCGAACGGACTGCATCCACCACCGCCATGCCAAAGCCATTCCAGAACCAGGTGTTTTTGGCCTGATTATCATGGGCGAGCAGCGTCAGGGCATGAATGTTGCAGCCGCTTTCCACCCAGTGTTTTGCTGCTGCGCGATACATCGCCCGGTAGATGTCCGGTTTTACTTCCTCGATGGCTCCGTGTCCCCATTCCGGGCAGTAGGCGGCTTTCCGCCCGACTCCCCGGAAATCCTCGACCACAAACCAGCCCAGATAACCCAGCAGTTTGCTGCCCTCCCGCGCGACAATGATGGGGGAGACATCTGATAGTTCCGCTAACATTTCGATGACCCGATCAGTATCTTCCATCAGATTGGGGAGAATCGGGACGATGGTACGCAGTTTCCTGAAATTCTGGATAAATATTCTCGCCATATCGGGCAGATAATCTTTCTTGAAGGTTGTGATTTCCACCCAGGTTTTCTGCCCTAGCATATAAGCCTTCTCTGTCCCTTTATCCATTATGGTAGCGGTTTAAAGCGCATGAAGCCGACACGCATCCCGATTTTGCTAAGCTGATCCTGCGATGCATTCCCCGTGATACCGAAGAAGCTCTTGAGCATCCCTGGGCGTTCCCGCTCGTAAACCGCCAGCATCGCCCGTATCTGCTCCGGGTCATTGGCGGGTATCACTTCGGCGCGGGTTTGGATAGTCTTGCCGCCGATTTCCAGCGTCACACAGGGATTCGCCAGCGCGTTCAGGAACCAATGGGAACCGCTACCCAGATTCAGCGCGATGTAGCTGTCACCGTCCGGGACGTAATTGATCGGAATCGAATGCTTGTGCCCCGACTTGCGTCCCACCGTCGTGATAACCATCAGATTTTTCGTCAGCGAACTCTTGAAATGGCGCAGCAGAAAGACCTGTACTTGCAGAATCCATTTTGGTTGATACGGCGGTGCTTTATATTTCGCCATCATGAGATTTTTTCTCCGATCTATTCGCTCAATAGATGTATGGGATGAGATGCCACGACTTTTTTGCATATGCATCCCATTCCGCCCCGAATGTCTGCCGCAGCAAAGCTTCTTCGTCATAGATGCGCCACAGCAGCACCAGCAGCAGCAGAGCGACCAGCAGCATCCCCACGCCGGAACTGAAAGTGAGTGCGATGCCGAGGCTGAACAGGATAATCCCCATATAGCGCGGATGGCGTATCAGGCGGTATGGCCCTGCCGTGATGAGTTTGTGATCTTCCTGAATCGTAACCTGTACGCTGAACTGTTTGCCTAATGTCGCTTCCGCCCAATTCACACCGACGAATCCCAGTCCGAACAGCACCAGCCCCACATACCGCATGATGTCAATTTCGCCCAGGGAAGCAATCGCGCGGCGATCTGTAAACGGCGCGGCAACGATAATCGCGATAGAAAGCAGTTGCAGCAGGGCAACCACCACGCGCTGACGCTGCACCAGCTTTTTCCCGTCGCCTGAATATCGCCCTGTATTGGGAAACTGGATGGCGACAATAATTTGTAGTACAACAACGACTGCTGCATAACCCAACCGCGCCGGAGACTCACTAAACCCCTGAAGATCGTCCAATCCCCAGCCCAGCAGCGGCATCCCGATAAACAATATGATTCCAGTGACGAATACCATGAGAGAACGAGACACAAAACACCTCACTACTTAAAAATCGCGTCCACAGCGACTTTCAACGGCTCGATTTTGACGATGACGCGGGTTTCCTTAGCCTTCTGCTCAACCGGATAAATATCGCCGTAGAAATGTTCTTTATCGTCATAAAGCCGCGTCAGTTTATCGGCGTGTAATTCGGCCTCAAGGCCGCCGCAAATCTCCACGACCTTGCCGCGAATTTCAACCCACCGGCTGCCATTTTTAGGGTCAATCACCAGTACCGTCACTTTGGGGTTAGCCTGCATATTGCGCCCCTTCTGCCGTTCCAGCGTCGTGTTAATCAACACGCACGCGCCGTCATAATCCACCCACACCATGCTGGATTGGGGCTGACCATCCGGCATCACCGTCGTCAGTACGCCATGTATAGCTTCCACCAGCAAATCCCGATGCGTTTCGGGAATAAGCGCAGTCATGATGGTTTATCCTTCCGCTCGTATTCGCGTCGGTTCAATGATGATTTTGATTGGCGTGAAGCGGCTTGCCAGATCAGCCGAAATACTGTCGCCAAAAAATCGAGCATCCGCTTTTTGCATGTATTTGCTGGTGAGTTGATTGAGATGGTCGAGCGCGCCATCTTCGGTCATCGCCACGACCTTGCCGCGAATCTCGATGTTATGCAGCGGATTTTTGGGGTCATAAGCCAGCAGCGTGACGCGCGGACAGGCACGCATATTCTTTTCTTTCTGGAACCCGCGCATGGTGTTAATCAGGATGGCTTCGCCCTCGCGGTTGCACCAGACAGGCGTAGTTTGTGGTTGTCCGTCCGGCATGAGGGTCGTCAGCACGACATACGAAGTGGCCGAGTCAATCAAATCGCTGTGGGATGCAGGGATCATGGTTGCCCCCTTGCATAATTATCTATTTACCCATACTCCCCACACTGAAGATAGGTCTGAATGATAAATTTGTCAGGTAATAAAAAACGGTGAAATGACGGTGACAATCATCATCAGTCAATTGAGGAGACATTAGTGACCGAATAGATCCGCCGCAAGTCTCACCTCTCTAGAGATAGTGGTTAGGTGGGGTTTCTCGCTCGGCTTTAGCCAGAAAAAGAGCTATAGTATCTATACGTTGAGAAATACCCTTTCTCAGAGCCTACGTGAATGGCTCGTGCAGCTTAACAACTTCAGATTCGGCGGCTGTAGGGGGAAGTCTCCTACATAAGATTTGAAACGCCTTCCAGTTGCAAGTATCGTACCCTACCTCGGTAGGTTATGCGTAGTTCCCTCGGACACAGGGCATGTAGCTCGTGCAAGCGAGAACTGGTGAAATCAAGACGAGCAGCTTTTTGCTGTTAGTCTTTAGATGTAACAGAGTGTCACAATCCTCACCAGTTGATTTTGGTATCGCGCCGCCAGTATTTGCGGACGAATGTCCCGCCCGGCATCGCTGCCACCAGTCGATACAGTAAATCCCGGTCATCATCCGCCAGCAAACGGATGCCCAGTATGCCGATGGCATAAACCGCCACACCCGCCAGTATCGCCAGTATCGGGTTGACCGTCCGCAGCGCCAGCATCACCAGCGCGGTCACGCCGCCCAACGCCGCCAGTCGCAGCAGACGCGGCAGCAAATCGCGCAAATTCCAGCCAGCGGTTTGGAAATTCGCGACATAGATCAGCAGTACGAGACATTCGGCACAAACCGAGGATACCGCCGCCCCCGCAACGCCTATACGCGGCAGAAAAATAATCAGCATGGCGATGTTGATAGCTAACCCGCCCACGCGAATCACCAGCAAACGCCGCTGACGATTTTGTGCCAGCATGGCCTGTTGAAACGGCGTTCCGCTCATCGCTGCCAGCGCGTACCAGATCAAGATGCTCAGAACAACGGCTGTCGGCGCATACTTCTCGCCAAACAGCGGAATAATTTCCCACGAGAACAGCGAAATCACCAGCGTGATCGGCAGGCAGATTAGCAGCGTGAAAAACACCAGCTTTTCCACCATGAAACCGAACATCGGGTTTCGTCCGTCGCCATACGAACGCGACATCAGCGGATACAGTGCCGTCATCACCGTCGTGTTGAGCAGTTCGATCACGCCGAAGATGATCACGAAGGCCAGCGTCAGATAACCCGTTTCCGCGTTACCGATGAGGCGGTTCGTCAGCAGTTTATCAATTTGCTGGTACAGCAGGCTCATGAACGCCGCCAGCGCCAGCGGCAGGCCATTCACCAGCAGCGAACGCGCGATTTGACGGTCAATAGGCCAGTTCAAGCGCACGCCGCCCCTTGT
>JBGAGR010000054.1:0-31346 GCA_044226645.1 Aggregatilineales bacterium | reverse complement strand
GGTAATCTTGGTAAAGCCGATGAAGCGTCCATCGGAGTTAGTTAGCGCGGTAATATTGACGGCTGCCCAGAAACGAGTACCATTCTTGCGCATTCGCCAGCCTTCACCCACGAAGTGTCCCTGAGTTCGGGCGATTTCCAGTATCCGCTCCGGTTCACCTGCCGCCACATCCTCCGGCGTATAGAAGATGGAAATATTCTGACCGAGCACTTCCGCCTCGGTATAGCCCTTAACCTGCTCCGCCCCCGGCCCCCAGCTTGCAATCGTGCCATCGGGAAGCAAGGTAAAGATAGCGTAGTCCTGGACGCTGTTCAAAATCAAGCGGAAACGGGCTTCATTGGCACTCAAGCGCTGCTCGGCCTCGCGTTCTTCGGTTACATCGCGCACGACCAGCAGACCCGCCGCAACTGTTCCATCATCCTGCCGGATGGGCACGAATTGACCGTTGTAAGTGCGTCCTTCAAATCGACGCTCAGTATGGCTTGCTTCGCCGCGCAAGGCGGCCTTATACATCGGCAGCAGTTCCGCCAAATCCTCGCCGGAGAAGATGTCCTGAACGGTTTTTCCTTGCATATAAGCTTTCGTGTAGACGGGTGCTTCGCCTTCGACCAGGAAATAGCGCAGATTCCGGTCGAACATGTACACAGTCGTCTTCGGCAGGTTATTGGCGAGGGTGCGGTATTGTTCCTCCCGCCGTTTGAGTTCGGCTTCTGCTTTTTTGCGTTCGGTGATGTCATGGATGGTACAAACCAGATTGCCACCCTTGATATGACCGATACTGAATTCAGCATCCAAGTAGGTGTCGTCCTGGCGATGAATGCGTATTTCCAGAGTCTTTCCGCGCGGATTGGACAGCACGGATTGAATGGCATTGGTTAACAGGTCACGGTCTTCCGGTGCAACTAACGTAGTGAGCGGTTGGTTGAAATACGCATCTATATCCACGGCCAGCAGGCGATGAAAAGCGGCATTGCCCTGCTGGATACGAGTATCCGACTGCACCATCACGATACCATCCACGCTGTGATTCAGAATCGCCTCAACCCGTTCTTTGGCGGCCTGCAATTCAGCAGTACGTTCCTTTACACGGGCTTCGAGTTCATCATGAGCTTTTTGCAGCGCCGCTTCACTTTCCTTGCGCTGGCTGATGTCAATATGGGCGATGACCACCCGGCGCGGAACAGGTTCCGTAAAAGGCGTGACACGCATCACAAACCAGCGTTTCTCATCAGGACTGTTACAGGGATATTCCAGATAAAAATCATCACGATGTCCTGCAATGACCGCGCGGATACCAGCGGCGGCAGGCGCGGCATCCTCCGACATCAACCCCGCAGCACGATCACAAACGGTCAGGTAATTTTCCCCAAGATAAACTTCACCGGAGAGAGCGCCATTTTCAGCAGCAAACTGCCTCCAACCAGCATTCACAGTGATGATATTGCCATCTTTGTCCAGCACAACCGTATTGGCAGGAAATGCGTCCAGCGTCGTTTGCAGGAACTGCCCCAATTCTTCGACCTGATGTGTGTATTGTTCGCGCGCGGCCTCAAACTGCCTGCGTCCGGTGATGTCCTGCCCAACGCCCTGATATTCGGTGATGCTGCCCTGTTCATCTACCAGGGCGCGGTCTACCCATTGGAACCAGCGCGTCTCACCATCCGGCATAATCGATTGGTGCTCCGAGACTGAAACTGGATTGGAAGCGTTCAGGGCTTTGACATAGGCTACCGCTCGTTCTCGATCTTCCAGCGGGATAAGCTCGATAAAACTCGTCCCCACCATAGCCTCCGGACGTTTACCATAGGCCAGGGCATACGCGCGGTTAATAAACGTCAGCCGGAAATCAGTATCATAACGACAAATCAGATCGGTCTGATCTTCTACCACACTGCGATAACGCGCCTCACTCTCCCGCAGAGCCGCCTCCGCCCGTTTATGCATAATGGCAATCCCGGCGATGTGCGCCGCAGACTCAATCAGATCAAGTTCAGCCTGGGTAGGCTTACGCTTTTGATGGTAATACATGGCGAAAGTACCCAGGACATTCTGCTCCCGGTTGAATATAGGCTGTGACCAGCAGGCACGCAGATTATGCTGCAAGGCGATATCACGGTAATCCACCCAGAGTGGATCGTGTTCGATGTCCTCCACCACAACCTGCTGTTTACGAAAAGCAGCCGTACCACAGGAACCTGCGTGTTCTCCAATGTGTATACCCTCGATGGCCGCATTGTAATCCGCCGGCAAATTGGGAGCAGCCTCTTTGTGCAACCGGGAGGTAACAGCATCCAACAGAAGGACAGAGGCTTTCATACCCTGCTGATGATTCTCAATCGCACGAACCAGTTCTTCCAGAATTGCGGAGAGTGGTTTATCTGTAGTAATCGACTCCAGAACACTGTCAAAATGCTCTTGCAGGATTTGCTGCCGCTTGCGCTCGTCGATATTGCGAGCAACCCCCAGTACCTGCACCGTTTCGGGAGTTTCTTGCAGCAGGGTTGTAACCACTTCTGTCCAGACCGTTGAGCCGTCCTTGCGAAGCTGTTCAACTTCATAGGTCTGGGTAATGGCTTCCGAGTCGCCATTGAGGAATCCCTCTAAACGCACATGGCTTCTTCCGATGTATAACCACGCAGATGCATAACTGAAGGGCTGATATACGTAAAATGCAAGGTCTGCGCATCCATCACCCAAACCACATCCGCCATATTTTCCGTCAGGAGACGGTAGAGGTTTTCGCTCTGGCGAATTTCATCGGAGAGACGCATTTGCCGGATAGCGATAGCCAGTTGACTCGCAACCTGTAGGGCGATCTCCTGATATTCGCTGGTGAAAAAAGCAGGTGTAGTCGCGGTCAGACCCAGTGATCCAATCGGTTTCTCCTTATCCATGAGCAGCACCTGGAGACCGGAGACTACACCTTCCTGAACCAAGCGACTGGTGCGTTCATTAGGTGGCTGAATCAGGCGAATGTCATCCGTAACCTTGATGTGCCTGCCATCAAATCCCTGAAATGATTCGGGTGGGATAGGAAGACGAGCATTTTGAGTGAGTGTGGTAGGAGAATCGATGTCAACAGCGAAGACGACCGCTTCATCTGTCGAATAGTCGAATAAATAAACCATCGCACGCTGGCAGGGAATAAGCTGTCGAATGTTGCGCAGGGCAGTTTCGATGACCGTTGGGATTGAATCCGCCTGGATAATGCCACGATCAATCTCGTGCAAAACTTCCAAGCGCCACAGATAGCGCTGCAAAGCTTCCTCCGCCCGTGAGCGCTGTTCATCCTGCTGGGAAAATTCCATGGCAAAACTGATGTCCCCTGCCATTTCATCCAGCAGGCGCAGTTCTTCCGCGTCAAAGTAATCGGTTTCTGTCATAAAGAGATTGAAGGTTCCCTGCACCTCTCCCGCAACCTTGAGTGGAAAGGCCGCTGAGGCTCGGTAGCCCATGCGCAAAGCATCTTCGCGCCAGGGTGCCATACGCGGATCATGCTCAATGTCGTTGACAATCACATGTTCGCCAGATTGTAAGGCTGTGGCAGCAGGACCGCGACCCCGTTCTGCGTCGCTCAAGGTAATGTTGACTTTATCCAGGTAATCATCGACTGTTCCTGCATGAGCCACGGGTATTAATTTACCGATACTGGTATCCAGTAAACCCACCCAGGCCATGCGAAAACCGCCCTTTTCAACCGCAATCCGGCAAACCGCTTCATAGAGGTCAGGCAGGTGATGGATACGCACAATGGCCTGATTTACATCACTGAGTACGGTCAAGGTGCGGTTCAGCCTGCGGATGCGTTCTTCGGCCTGCCTGCGCTCGGTGATGCGTTCCGAAAAGATGATGATGCCGCCGATACTGCCATCCTGTTTATGCCAGGGTTGAATTTTCCAGCTAACCCAATCTAAAGTCCCGTCAGCACGAGGAAACGGATCCGCTTCGCTGCTTTCAACCGCCCCTTTCAGACAGCGCTGATGAGCCGCTTTCCAGTTTTCCGGGAGATGTGGAAACAGTTCGTAGTGAGATCGTCCAATGACATCCTGACCAGGCAGCCCATTATTGGTCAACCAGCGCTGACTGACCAACAGGTAGTTCATCCTGTTGTCGAACATGACAATCTCTGCCGGGGCATAGTCGACAAACAATTGCATCTGTTTATCTCGCTCAAGCAGCGCGCTCTCTGTCCGCTTGCGGTGAGTGCTGTCAATGGAAAGAATGAGGATTCCTTCTGGCACAGGCTGAATGCTCAAGTCAAACCAGCCTTGACTACCATCCGGGTAGGTAAATTCGTTTTCAAACTGCTGCGGCTGGCGCTCCTGCATACAGCGGCCTAGGACAGCAAATAATGACGTGTTCTCAATACCGGGATAACATTCCATCATGGTGTGACCGAGCAGGTCTTCCGCCGAACGCTGCCCTTGAAAGGCGGCTGCCTGGTTAACATAGTGATAGCGCCAATCAAAACCGATGACCTGATAGCCTTCCCATAAATCGTCGAGGAAATGTGGATATGTGCTGCTGTTCGGTGTGGGTGTGATGGGAGGTAGAGCGGCTTCGAGTTCGGCTATACGGGCTTGTGCGGCTTCCAGTTGTTGTCTTAAAGCCTGTTCATTTTCTGACATAAATTCTATCCTCGACGTTTACAGTCTCAACACATACCTGTGAGTGCAACGACGAAATACGCTTACTTTTTAGTATAGCCACAAAATGTAATATCGTAGCGTAACGTTCGATATGGGTATGACGTAACGGATTAACATAGTTGACAGCGGCTGCAAAACAACTACGCTCAAAATCGAAGTTGAGGGGATAGAGAAGCTCACGCCAACTTTGTGATTGAAGCAAACCGAGGGATAGAACTTGTAGTAAAACGACTGTATGACATAGGGGAGAGGCCTTTAGCGTCTCCCCCATACTCACTGGGTTTACTTCCCGGCGGCAGCGTCCAATTCAGCCTGTTGTTCCGCAATCTTTTCATCGGTGCATTGCAAATTTTCGATGAAAGCTGCGTCCGATTTCGTCATTTCTTCTTCGCTCACGTCGGGCAGCGCGAGAACCTGACCCGTGTTTTTGCCGTCCTTAATGATGAAGTTGGCTTTATCGAGGAAGGCCTGCGGAATTTCGACCCCTGCGGCGGAGGCAGTGTCCAGGTTCACGCCGATGAGCGTACCAACCTGCCGTGAAATGCCCGTTTTGGCGATGTCCACTTCACCACGCAGATAGCCAACCAGGATACGTCCTGTATCCACACCTTCCTGATAGTAACTGACACCTGCGCCAACGGTGGCACCATTGAACACTTGCAGACTGTCAGCGAAGAATACGGGAATACCTTCTTCTTCCGCGACAGCGATAATAGCCGCCAGACCGTTACCCACTGTCGAGTCTGTAGGAATGAAGAAAGCATCAATTCCCTCGCCCGCCAGAGCCTCTGCGGCAGTACTGACTTCGGCTGTTTCGGTGACGGATTTAACGACAAGATCCAGTCCAATATCTGGGGCGATGGCTGAGACAATTTCGGTGCTGGCAACGCCATTCGGTTCGGTGGTGGAATAAATCCAGCCGAGCCGTTTAATATCAGGGTTCACTTCCCAAACCAGCGGCAGGATACTGGCGAAATCCGGCAGTGCCTGCGAACCCCATACATGAGATGGCTTGATGCAGGATGACTGAGCAATACCCGCCTTATACGGTTGGGTCACGGTATTGAAAAGGATGACAGGCGGATTATCCATATCCTGCGTGATATTCACGGCGGCCTGTGTGACCGGGGTTGTCACGGTAATAATGACACTCGCGCCTTTATCAATGGCATCCTCAATCAGTTGGTTCGCTGTGGGTACATCCATCGCTGCATCGCTGAGGATGAGTTTGATATTTTCGCCATCCACATAACCGTTAGCGGCGAGAACATCCAGTGTACCTTGCTGCGAATACTGGAACGGTGGCAACGGCCCCAGCCGAACTAGGGCAACTGTTGGAATATCGTTCTGAGCCGAAACCGGTGCCAGAGCAACTATCAATCCAACAAAGGCAAGAACAACTAATAATCTACGCTTCATAATGGTTCTCCTGATTTTTTAAACGAAAATGTTTTTGAAGCCCCCTATGAGCCGCCGTTGGAGGCCGCGAAACCATAAATAATTTTGACTGCGCAGTACGCACGCTCAACTCAACAGGACTCTATCGCTCAAGTCGGTGTTCGTTCGCAGTTCGCGGAAGCGTTCAATCAAATCGTGATAGGTCAGTAATTCACGTTCAGCACCCGCTATGTCCAACAAGACTCGCCCCCTATCCATCATCACTGTGCGATTCCCTACCGCCACTGCCTGCTGCATACTGTGGGTAATCATGATGACCGTCAGATTGTGCTCTTTGGCGAGTTGCACGGTCAGGTGAATGACCTGTGCGGCGGCATTCGGGTCAAGCGCGGCGGTATGTTCGTCCAGGAGGAGGATGCGCGGCTTCATCATCGTTGCCATAATGAGGGTGATTGCCTGTCGCTGCCCACCACTGAGCAGAGCAACATCCGTATCAAGCCGGGTCTCCAGCCCCAGATCCACACTTTTGGCGAGTGCGTAAAACCAATCGTGATGGGCGGCTTTGATGCCAGAGGATAAACCCAGACGTTTGCCGCGTGTTGCCGCCAGCGCCAGATTCTCCCGAATGGTCAGACCGGGGCAGGTTCCTGTTGAGGGATTCTGGAAAACGCGCCCCACATAATTCGAGCGTTTATATTCGGGCAGGTGGGTAATGTCGATGCCGTTGATGAGGATGTGCCCATTATCCAGCGGTATCGTGCCAGCGATGACATTAAACAGCGTACTTTTGCCCGCGCCATTCGCCCCAATGACCGTGATAAATTCGCCTTCAGCGACATCCAGCGACAGGTTTTGCAGCGCGCGAACTTCGTTGACCGTGTTGGCGTTGAAAACGACAGAGACATTCTGTAGATTCAGCATTATGCGCTCTCCTGTTTACGGCTGCGTTTCTGCTGCGCTTCGCGCCAACCTTTGGCTAACCTGGGAGCTGCCAACGCACCTAAAACCACTAACGCGCTGACCATCCGTATATCGCTGGTGGGCAAATCCAGCACCGCAAACACCCACGCGCGCGATACCTCAAAAATGACCATGCCAAGTACCGCCGCAAGAAAATGCTGTCCCACAGAACGCGGCATGAGCAGCACCTCGCCAATCATGACGGCGGCAAGTCCGCGAATAATGACACCAAAACCAAGCGAAACATCGGCAAAACCGAGCTGCTGCACCACCAATGCCCCCGCTAATCCGGCTAATCCATTGGCAACCATCAGCGCCAGAAGCAGCATTACATGGTGATTGATGCCGAGCGCCCGTACCATCTGGCTGTTCTTGCCACTCGCCCGAATCGTGAGGCCAAGTTCAGTGTGCATAAACCAGTTCAGAACGAGCAAGACGAGGATGACGATAATCCCGAAGACGGCAATCTCGACCAAATTATTGGCTTGCCGGCGGGCTTCGCCGCCTAACATTCCAGTGAGCCATGTTCGCATGGGCTGTATGAATGGGGATAAAATCGTATCCTGACCAATGAGGGGAACATTACTGCGAGCGTTCAATACGCGCAGTGTCACCGTATAGGTTCCTGTAATCACAATGATACTGGATAACAACCCATCGATTTTCAGAAAGATGGTTATGAGGGCCGTAGCGAGACCGGCTAACGCACCCGCGAGGAAGGCCGCTAACAACGACACGGGCGCACTGCCACCAGCGACAATTATCGCGGCACAGACTGCGCCACCCACAGGAAATGCGCCATCCACTGTCAGGTCTGGAAAGTTGAGGATGCGAAAGGTGATATAGACGGACACGCCGACCAGCGCATAGGCTAGTCCCTGCCCGATTGACCCAATATTAACATTGGATGCGGTCATAATGAGCAGCAGAGCAACGGTCACAATGAGAAATCTGATGACGAAAAAATCAGGACGGCTGCGACTTTTCGACTTCGGCAGATCCTGGACGGACGTTGTTGTCGGCGTTTGAACGGTCATATATAAAGGAGCCTGTTAAGTATAATTTTCTCTATTTAAGGTGAGGCGCTCTTTTGTTTTTTATGAAGGATGAGCGCCACCGATTATTGTTTGACTCTCACGCACCCACACTGACACCACCATCGACAAATAATACCTGTCCCGTGATATAAACGGATTCTTTGGATGCCAGCCATGCATGTACGGCTGCGATTTCTTCTGGTTCGGCAAAGCGCCGGAAGGGAATACCTTCAATCAGGTTGGTGATGATTTTCTCAGGGATAGTCTCGGTCATCCGCGTTTTAACGCCGCCCGGTGCGACACAATTCACACCAATGCTATAGCGCGCCCATTCAAGAGCCAGCGTCTTTGTCAGACCGATGACTCCGGCTTTCGATGCCGCGTAATTTGCCTGTCCAATGTTACCTAACGCAGCAATCGAGGACGTGTTGACGATACGCCCATACTTCTGTTCCATCATCGGGATAGCGGCTTTCTGGCTGCATAACCACGTCCCTTTGAGATTGACGTTGAGCACTGCGTCCCAATTTTCTTCGGGCAGATAGATCACCTTTCCGTCCTTGACACGGGCGGTGAGTCCGTCGCGGGTAATGCCTGCATTATTGATGAGGATATGCAGCGTCCCAAAGGTTGATACGGCGGCATCCACCATCTTTTGCGCGTCCGCCTCAGATGCTACGCTGCCGACAACCACCACACATTTTCCACCCGATGCCTCGACTAACTGTTTCGTTTCAGCCAATCCTGCTTCATCAACATCGGAGATGACGATTTGTGCGCCCTCCTGAGCGAAACGTGCGGCGGTTGCTCGCCCGATGCCATTCGCCCCACCAGTAATGAGCGCGACCTGATTTTCGAGTAACATATGTTTTGCCTTGACTGCTCAGAATAAACTAATAAAACTCTTTTGAAACCAACGTGATTTACATTACGGTTTCCGCTTCATCATCAGCGTCCACTTCATATCCACGACGACCTGCTCTCCATCGTTCAGCATTTTGGCGGCGATGTAGATAATGCCCCTATCCGGCTTGGAAGTTTCTTTCTTCTCGGTCACTTCCATTTCCAGATGAACGGTATCGCCAAATTTGACCGCGCCCGTGTATTTGATATTCTGTTCCAGCAGCGCAATGGTTGTCCCCGCGAAGATACCCGTCCAATTCGACATCCCTGTGGATATAGCAACGGTCAACATGCCGTGCGCGATGCGTTCCCCAAAAGGTGTCGTTGCGGCGAATTTGGCATCGGTATGCAGCGGGTTATAATCGCCAGATAACCCTGCGAAGGCGACGACATCTCCTTCAGTCACAGTGCGTCCCTGCGAGACATATTTCGCGCCGATCTCGAATTCCTCAAAGTAAAGCCCCGTAGCCAATCTTCAATCCTTTCGCATTACGTCTCGTCGTTACGCAAGCCATTGATGCCATCAAAAAACATCGTCACTACAAAATCTGCCATTTGTCCTGTATCGCCGACAATTTTGCGACCATACGGGTGGAGAACAATTTCCACCAGCGAGACCATTTGCCACGAAAACATGCGAGCATCAACGTGTGGGAGTTCACCAGCGGCAATACCATCTCGAATAATCGCTTCTACCTGTTCGGGGACTGCCGTCTGGTAGGCACGAATCAAATCATGGCGAACAGGATCGTTGAAGATATTGATGTCGCGGCGCACCAACCGAAGGACAGCAAGCAGTTCCCCTGGGATTTGCAGAAAGGAAAAGACCGATTGGCGCAAACGCTCCCGACATGAGCCGCTGCTTGTTTCGGTGGAGTGTTGGGTAATCTTTTGGATTTCAGCAAGATAGTGGTGCATCATCTTGAGGTAAACATCTTCTTTGCTGGCAAAGTGATGATACACCGCACCTTTGGAGATATTGGCCTGTGTAACGATGTCATTGATGGTGACATCGGCATAATTCTTTTCAGTGAAGAGCATTCGGGCAACTTCTAAAATGCCCTGAATCGTCTCTTTGGATTTGGCATAGGTCATAAAAAAGAGTTGTCGTAAAACCAGCACTATTGGGTATAATAAAAACCGAATATTCGGTATGTTTTGAGACTGTAGCACTATTTGGATGAGGTGTCAAGCAATCTGTACGACAAATTAGAACAACGTCCGATTCGCTAAAAGTTATTCTTGAGGTTTGTAAAAATGTATATTACTCAGGGACTCAAACGCGCAGTACAGGTTAATCGGGATGGGACTGCCACGATAGACCATGAACGCCGCCATACGTGGGGCGAGTTTGCGGAACGGGTCGCACGGCTGGCGGGAGCGCTCAAAAAATTAGGTTTGGAGACTGATGGGCGCATCGCCATACTGGCATTGAACAGCGATTGTTATCTCGAATATTTTTTCGCTGTGCAGTGGGCGGGGGGTATCATTGTGCCTTTGAATGTACGCCTTGCGCCACCTGAACTGGTCTACATGCTCAATGATGCGCAGGTTACGATCCTCGTTGTGGACACCTCATTTACGCCACTGCTGCCCAAACTCCTGCCGGATGCCCCCACTGTTCAACATGTCATTGTCATAGGCGATGATGCACTGCCGGAAAATGCACTGAACCACGAAGCGATTATAGCCTCTGCCGAACCCATTCCTGATGCGGAGCGCGGCAAAGATGATGTCGCGGGTATCTTTTATACAGGCGGCACAACCGGACAGTCCAAGGGAGTCATGTTGACTCATACCAACCTCATCAGCAATGCCATGACGGTACTGCTCAATATGTATGAGGGTATGCCCTGGGTCTATTTGCATTCTGCGCCAATGTTTCATATCGCCGATGCTCAATGGATGATTGGCACGACACTCATAGCGGGGACACACGTTTTCGCCCCGAAGTTTGTCCCTGAAACGATGCTGAAGATGATAGAGGACTATCAGATTACCCACTGCGCTCTCGTGCCGACGATGGTGAATATGCTGCTCAACGTGAAAATGCTTGAGCAGTACGATGTATCATCGCTGCGGGGGATGAATTATGGGGGATCGCCGATGGCACCCGCGCTCATCGCCCGCACACGCAAAGCCTTTCCTACCTGCCGACTGTTTCAGGGCTATGGACAGACCGAGACCTCGCCTAATGTGAGTATGCTGGTCGATAAATATCATGATCCTGATGGGGAGTTCGCCAGCAAAATTGAGGCGGCTGGGCAGCCGATGTTTACGGTTGAAGTCAAAATTGTAGATGTCAACGACAACGAACTTCCGTTAGGGGCAGTCGGTGAAATTGCCGTGCGCGGCCCCAACATTATGAAAGGCTACTGGAACAAGCCCAAAGAAACCGCTGAAGCGCTGAGAAACGGCTGGATGCACACCGGTGATATGGGCTATATGGATAAAGATGGTTTTCTTTACATCGTTGACCGCGTCAAGGATATGATTATTTCCGGCGGCGAAAATGTGTATTCGGTGGAGGTTGAAGCGGCGATTTACCAACATCCATCGGTTGCTATGTGTGCGGTAATTGGTATCCCTGATGAAAAGTGGGGGGAAGCCGTTCATGCCGTCGTCGTGCTGCGCGACGGGGCAAGCCTGACCAGTGATGAACTTATCCAGCACTGCCGCCAACTGATTGCAGGGTATAAGTGTCCGCGCAGTGTCGAAATTTCCCACAATCCGCTGCCGATGTCTGGCGCTGGCAAAATCTTAAAGCGGACGCTCCGCGTGCCTTATTGGGGCGACCAAAAACGCGGCGTGAATTAGGTTACCCACTAGAACTACTCAACGCTGACTGCTTATAAGTCTATTTATGAGGAGATATTGAATGAAGGCTATTGATGTACATGTGCATGTGCCAGCTCCGGTTGACCATGCTTCGACGAAAGAAAAAGAGAAAATGGCGGGCTATTTCGGTGCAGGGAACATGCCCACGACACCCGAAGCCATGTACGAGAAGTATAAGGAACTGGATATATTTGCGGTCATTTTTGAAATTGATGCCGAAACAACAACGGGCGAACCGTATGTGGGTAATGATTATATTGCCAGCATTGTCCAGCAACATCCCGACCAGTTTATAGGCTTTGCGTCGGTAGATCCCTGGAAAGGCCAGCTTGCGATCAATGAACTAGAACGTTCCGTCAAAGAACTGGGACTTCGTGGGCTAAAATTGCACCCGACAACACAGGCGTTTTTCCCAAATGACCCGCGCTTTTATCCATTGTGGGAGAAAGCATCAGAGCTAGAGATTCCGGTGTTGTTTCATTCGGGACAAACAGGTGTCGGGGCAGGCACACCGGGCGGTGGCGGCTATAAACTGAAATATTCGCATCCTATGTTGTTGGATGATGTAGCGGCGGATTTTCCCAATTTGACGATTATCATGGCGCATCCGGCTGTGCCCTGGCAGGAGGAACAACTTTCGGTTGTATTGCATAAGGGGAATGTTTATATGGATCTGTCCGGCTGGTCGCCCAAATATTTCCGCCCAATTCTGGTGCAATATATCCGGTCTATCCTGAAAGATAAGGTGTTGTTCGGGTCGGATTATCCGGTACTACAGCCAGAACGTTGGCTGCAAGACTTCGAGACATTAGAACTCAAAGAAGAAGTCCGGCAGAAAATTTTATTGGAGAATGCCCGGAAGGTACTCAAATTGTAAAGCTAGGTCAACCTACAGGTGCAGGAAGGCGTGAACAGTCGAGTCGAGAATATCCGATTCATGGTTGCGAAAGTAGGGCGATTCGGTGGTACTGCCTGCAAGATAGTAACAGCGTACTTGTCCGCTGGTGCTGATCTGGCGGGCATCCTGCGCCTCAGGCGCGAGGCTGAAGAGTGCCATCAGGAGAGCGATGAGGTTCTGAAGAAGCTGTCCCATAGTGTGCGACTTTTGCATACAAACGGTTGCAGGTCGCCCAAAGCCCCAAATATCGCATAAAGGTCATTGACCATTTCTCCAGAATGCGATATTCTTATACAGAACAATAATTCTAATACCCACTTAGAGTAATCCTATGCCCACCATCACGCTGAAAACCCCGCCCGATTTTCATTTCTGGTCAACCGCTATGAGTCACGGTTGGTGCGAACTGCTGCCTTATCAGTGTGACGAGCAGGCGCGTTATCTGGAACGTCTACTGCAACTAACCAGCGGAACTGTGGTGCGCCTCATCATGCGAGAGAGCAACTTCAAATCGGGAACACTCAAAATCGAAGTCGAGGGCGTAGAAAAACTCATACCTAAACAGACTGAGGAAATCCGGGCGGCATTGGGGCGCTGTCTGGAAATTGACCGCGACCTGAGCGCTATGTATGCCATGCTCGGTCAGTTCCCCCGTTATGCCTGGGTCGAGCAAATCGGCGCGGGTCGGATGCTGGCCTCACCAACAGTTTGGGAAGACCTTGTAAAAACGTTATTTACAACCAACACAGTCTGGGGCGCGACGAAAAATATGTGCAAGCGGCTGGTCGAGTTGGGGGATGCCTATCCGGGCGGAGGGAATGCTTTCCCCACACCGCAGCGCATCGCGGCTATGAACCTGGATGATCTGAACGCACATGTTCGAGCCGGTTATCGCAGCGCCTACCTGCATCTGCTGGCGACGCGCATCACTAACGGCGAAATCGAGGTCGAATCGTGGCGTGACCCGGACATTCCATCGGCTGAATTATATAAACGGATTCGTGGACTAAAAGGCTTTGGTGATTATGCAGCGGGGAATCTGCTGCGGCTGCTTGGTCATTTTGACCGGCTGGCGACGGATACCGTCTGCCGTGAAGTCTATAAAAATCAGATCAATAATGGCGTGCCTGCCGCCAGCGATAAGGAAATCGCCGCCTACTATGAGCAGTTTGGCAATTGGCGCGGCCTCGCTCAATGGATGGACGTGATGTATACCTACTACGCTGACCCACTGTTTAAAGGCCAGCACTAAAATCGCTTGCAGATAGGAGTATAGTAGAGAGCAGGCATAATCATGAGGTCAGGCCATGATCGAGCATTATTCAACCGAGGTCTTGATCGTTGGCGCAGGGCTATCCGGATTGATGGCGGCGCATGTGCTTCAAGAGCGGGATATTCCCTTCATCATTGTGGATAAAGGGGTGAGCGCCGGTGGACGATTGGCAACCCGTCGCATCGGCGCAGGTCGTGCCGATCATGGTACGCAATTTTTCACCATACGTACCGATATTTTCCGCCAATTCGTCGATCGATGGATAGCGGATGGGCTGGTCTACGAATGGTCACGCGGTTGGAGCGATGGCAGTCTCAAAGGCAGTGCGCCGGATGGCTATCCGCGCTATGCCTGTAAAGGCGGCATGAATGCACTGGCGGCGCATCTGGCGCGGGGTCTGGGCGAGATTCATCTGAATGTGCAGATGAAGTCCCTCAGTCAGCCTCCATCGGGCGGTTGGTTCGCCATTGATGAAGGCGGCAGCGTCTATCGCGCGCGTGCCCTGCTGCTGACTCCACCTGTGCCCCAGTCGCTAACGCTGCTGAATGAAAGCCACATCGAATTAGACCCCGACCAGCGAAGCGCATTGGAAGCCATTCAATACGGCCCGTGCTTATGCGGGTTATTTCGCGTCGAAGGCGAAGTCAATCTACCCGAACCGGGTGCGCTTCAAACCCCGGCGGCGGACATCAGTTGGATTGCTGATAATCAGCGCAAGGGTATCTCACCGAATGCGAAAATAATTACCGTTCATGCGGGTGTGAATTACAGCAAAAAGCACTGGGATTTGCCCGATGAGGAAGCATTGGCACACCTGCGCGATGAACTGGAAACCCATTTCGCTCCCGGCACAACTATCGCAGAGGCCCAGCTTAAACGCTGGCGCTATGCTGTCCCGCTGGCGACTTACCCCGATCCGTCACTGCTGGCAAAAAGTCTGCCGCCGCTGGTTTTCGCTGGCGATGCTTTCGGCGGACACAGCCGCATGGAAGGCGCTGCCCTGAGCGGTCTTGATGCAGGTCGTGTACTCGCTGAACAAATCACAGCGTAAATTGCCCCGATTGTCCTATACCTGAATAGGTCGTTTGCATCAGGCTGGAGTGTCCGTTAAGCGCTACAGTGTTGGTTGAAAGACTTATTCGACTTCATCAAGGGGATAAAACCGTATGGCAACCAAACCGACCACCACGACTCGTGGTCAAAAATTGATGCAGATTCTTCGTCTCTTTGTGAGTGCCGCAATCCTGATATGGACATGGAAACGACGCAACAGTACGCAATCGTGATGTTCATCGGGGGCATCGGTCATAAGCACGTACCATGAATTTTCTGAAAATGATGCTCGACCTGCTGCGGCAGACTTACCGTGAATGGACAAATGATCGCGTCCCCCGGCTGGCGGCTGCGCTGTCTTACTACACTATCTTTTCGCTGGCTCCCTTCCTGATCGTGGTCATCGCGGTAGCCGGACTGGTCTTTGGACGCGAAGCAGTTCAGGGCAGGCTGGACGAACAAATCCAGAGCATAATCGGCGTTCAGGGCGCGGATATGGTGCAGCAGTTGATTCAGAATGTCAGCCAGCCTCAGCAAAATATCCTTGCCAGCATCGTTGGACTCGCGACTCTCTTACTCGGCGCAAGCGGCGTTTTCGGTCAGCTACAGGACACGATGAACACCGTTTGGAATGTACCGCCACGCAAAGGGCGCGGCATCATGGGAACCATTAAAGATCATTTCGTTTCGTTTTCGATGGTGCTGGGCGTGGGGTTTTTGCTGCTGGTTTCGCTGGTCATCAGCGCGATATTATCCGCCATTCACGGATATGTGCTGGGATTGCTGCCGGGAACGGAAGTTATCCTGCATATCATCAATATTCTCGTGTCATTCGATGTCATCACGGTGCTGTTCGCTATGATCTACAAATTCTTGCCGGACATCGCTATCGAGTGGCGCGATGTGTGGATTGGTGCGGCTTTCACGGCGCTGCTGTTCACCGTGGGCAAATTTTTGCTGGGATTGTATTTGGGTAACAGCGGCGTATTGACGACCTACGGCGCAGCGGGTTCACTGGTGATTATTCTGCTGTGGGTGTTTTACTCCGCACAGATTTTGCTGTTCGGCGCGGAATTTACCCAGGTCTTCGCCAAACGTTATGGCTCATTTGCGGAAGATGATCCCGCCAGCGATGCTCCTGAAAAACAACCAGCAGGCGGCGGCCCGGAAAATAAGCCTGTACCGAGTGAAGGCTGATTGGGCTATCCCTGCCATTCGTCCTCAAGGATGCCCATGATGATGCTGTCGTGGAACGTGCCTTCATAAAACAGTGAATCGCGTTCAACCCCTTCACGCTTAAAGCCGAGCTTTTCATAAACATGAATGGCGCGGGGGTTAAAGTCGAACACATCCAACCCCACACGGTGTAATTTCAGTGTCTTAAAAGCGTAATCCAGCACCAAGCGCAGGGCTTCTGTGCCATAGCCTTTGCCGAACTCTGCCTCATGAAACAGCGCGATGCGTAAAACCGTATTTCGGTTGATGTCATCAATGTCCATCAGCACAATTTCACCGACTATCGCATCGGTTTCCGGGTGTGCGATTACAAAGGTCTCGCGGTCATCCTGTTCGCCCCGGCTCAAAACATATTTCTCAATCTGCTCATAGGTGAATTTGGCATGGGTTCCGGTCAGCCGCTTCGACTCAGGGTCTTGCACGCCTTGATATAACGCCTCGGTATCTTCCGGGCGAAACGGACGCAGGACGATTTTGCTGCCGTGTAATGTAGTCATGATGTAGGATTCCTGGCTGCGATGATAATCTGATAAGATTTTATACTTTATAGGCTAAACTGACTCATAGACCCGTAAAAATTCATCCCGCGAAATACCGGACTGACGGCAAATCGTTCGCAGCGTCGAACCTTTAATGCGGGGATGGTTGGGCATTGTCAGCGGAGTAGTGGTTCCATCAGCGTTATCGCGTGTCATGGCAATATGATTACCTTCACGAACCAGATGAAATCCGAGCATCTCAAAAGTTTTAATGACTTTTGCTTTCGGGACATCAACCGGAAACTTAGGCATTAAACAGCAATCTCAGTCTCAGCAATGAAAACTTCCAACGCGGGCTCGGCTTCCAAATCGTCCATGCCAAAAGTTTCAATATGGAACTGAATTGCCGATTTCACATCCCGCATGGCTTCCTCATAACTATCGCCTTCACCCACCACAATACCATTCAGGCCAACCGGATAAGCTACATAGCCTTCCTTGTGCTTTTCGACAATGATTTTGAACTGCTTCATCATATACTCCTGTGCTTATCTCAATCCCCATATTAGCACACACACTGCGACAATCCCTCACTGCTTTTGGTTAATCTTTTATGTCTTCACCACCTTCTCCACCTTCAGCCGCAGCACCACCATATCGTTCTTAGCCCACTCCTCAATGTGCTGTTCAGCAATCTCCTTCGGCTCATAATGCAGCGTCACTTCCCGTAACCAGCGTTGATCGGGGTCTTCCTCCAGTGTGAAATTCCCCTTAATCATGTAGCCGGGAGAATCCGCCGGGTCGCCACCAATCGAGATGTTGCCTTTCGGATTCTTCAGCAGGTAATCATTCTTGCGCGTCTTCCGGAAGGTAATCACCATAATGTCGTCGCCGTCCATGCCGAACCAGACCGGCACAGTATGTGGATAGCCATTCGGATCAATCACCGACATGCGCACAATAACAGGCTGTTGTAAAAGCCCCCGAAGTGTATCGTTAAAAACCATGTTCTCATCTCCCTACGAGGTCATATCAAATCACTTTGCGCCAGTTTTCGCGTTTTACAGAAAGCGCATCAAAATCATCATCGTTGCTCACTATGACTGCATCAAGACGAGTTCCCAACGCAGCAAGGAGTAAATCAACATCTACAAGCTGTTTGCCGCTACTACGTGTGTTCGCCCAGAACTGAGACGCTTGCCCCCAATCAGCATCCGTCAAAGCTATCCACTCGAATTGCGGTTTAATCTGGTTCAAATAAAGCTGATATTTGACAGGTGCTACTCGCCATAGTAACCCGCGCCGAATTTCATAATCAACAGGTTGGCATAAAGCAAGTATGTGATTATTTTGACGCAACCTGACTTGTGACACTATATTCGGATGAGCATTCATCAAGTCAGTAATTGCGTTGGTATCGAATAGATAAATCACGTTAACGGGAAACCATCCTCATCAACGGGTTCGATATATTCTTCATTCATCGCCTGCTCAATAGCTTCCCATTCTTCATCACTGAATCCTTCGCGGATGGCTTTGGCTGCTTCTAAAAGAGCATCGACATTCATCGTTCCGGCTTTCAATGGCGCTTCTTCCTGAACCGTTTGTTCATCCAGATAGGAACGGAGTTCAGCGCGTTCCTCTGGAGAAAGGTGGTCAACCGCTTCTTTTACTTCCTGTAGATTCATCATGGTCGCACCTCCGTTTTCCCCTATTATACTGTGCTTTGAAACTCCTTTACGCCATCCGTTCCACTGCCACCAGATAGGTCGTTTCGACCCGCCCTTCCACACCCGGCGCGGCATTCCCACCCAGCACGACTTCCCCCGCTGGAAATTCTTTGCGGTAGAGCTGTAAGCGTCGCACGCCGTACCATTCATCCTCAACTTCTACCGTCATATCCGGTAGGAAGCTGAAGGAACGCAGCCAGTGGGGAATCTCCGACGCGCCTGCCGGGAAGGCCACATACACCTGCGCCGGACTCGAAATCTGGAAGCAGAGAAATTCGCTCTCGGCCTTCTCACGATCCGCATAAGCCGCCCGGACAGCAGGCAGGCCGCTGATCTCCACCGGAATCCGCCGGATGACTGTTTCCAGATCACCATAGCACGATTCGCCTACGTGCATGGTATACAGGTCATACTTCACGCTGCCGCTGGTTTTGAGGCTGGTGATGACTTCCTGGGGATCATCGACATATTTCGTCCGGTAATCGCCCACCCAGCCGCCATTTTCCTGTGCGATGATGCTCAGACCACCCACGACGGATACCATCGGATCCATCTCGCGCACACGGTCATCGCCGAACATCTCGCCCAGCAGCTTAACGAAGGCTGGGACGAGCGAGGAACCGCCTGTACGCAGTACCGCGTCCAATTGATCGGGGTTGATACCCGCGTCGGCTATGACCGCTTCTAAGCCGGCTTTCACTTCGCGGACTTCCGGGCGGATCATGCTCTCGAACTGCGAACGGGTGATGCGTTCGTGGATGCGGATATTCTCGCGCTGAAATTTGAGGGTTGCCGCCAGATTACTGGTCAGTTCACGCTTGGTCTTTTCGATCTCGCTGAACAGAGCGAATCCCAGATTCTTGGAAACCAGTGTGCGCAGAGCGTCAATCGTTTCCGGGTGTTTACTGCTGTAGCGGATGTTTCGCAGGGTATCTTCATGCTGAGGGCGGGAGAGTTCAGGCATCGACTGCCAGTTATCGAGGGCATCAACGAATTCGGGTGGGAGACGTAAATTCCGACTGGGGTCTTCGCCAAAGTATTTGAGAAGCGACTGCATAATCCGTCTGTCGAGGTCATCACCGCCCACCAGCACACCGCGCGTCGCCAACACTTTAGGAGGGATATTCCCACCAACTTCCGCTACGGTCAGGTCGAGCGTCCCGCCGCCGAAATCGAACACCAGCACCAGTTGGCGTGTCTCTGCGCTGATATGGTAGACATACAGTGCGCCAATCGGCTCCGGCTGGAAACGAATATCCCTGAAGCCCGCCATCCGTGCGCCCTTGTAGATGATTTCTTCTGCGCGGGTCGATACCCATTCTTTATCGGAGAATTTGACCGGCCTGCCAACAACGACTTCATCGCATTCCTGCTCAAATTGATGTTCAGCTACGGTTTTGAGCTTGCCGAGAACCTTCGCGATCAGTTCATCCAGGGTATAGAAGCGATCAAAAATCTGTGTGCCGCTGTAGACCTGATTACGCAGCGCAGTTTTGACGGATTGGAGCAGGCGACCATAGGCCGCATCATCGTACAGCACGGATACATCTTCCGTGACGAGGATAGGACTCCCGCCTGTCGAAGCGACCCAGTAGCTCACGGTTCCGGCGTTTTTCCTACGCCAGCGTACCGCGCGTCCGGTTTCGCGTTTGGTATATTCGGCTGCTGCATCCAGGCCGAGTTCAGCCTCGTGCTGGCGATTGACATAGATAAGGGAGGGTAAAATTTGCGATTTTTGGGGCGAAACTATGTGAACGGGGTGAAGGTCGTGACCGTCGAAAACGGCTGCCGCGGAATTGGTCGTTCCAAAATCGATTCCTAAACGCATCGGTAGTCCTCGCTATAGGTGATATTTCGGATAAGATATTGCTTTGTTGGAACCAAAAGGGCGGCAAGTCTATCATGGGCAGGGGTTGAAGTAAAGACCCGATGTGAACCGTGTTGAGCCATTCGGGGATGAGTCGCGGGTAAGTATCGGATAAAGAAATCAACGCTTTACCGACGCTGTATGGACTCGACCACAGGTGAACGCTATAGTAACCTGCGCGAATGATGGCTTATCTATTGGTAGCAGATATGCAACGAATCAAAACCATAATCAGTATTTTCCTGCTGGCGCTGCTGACCGCGTGCGGCGGAGGTGGATCGGGCGAGGCAGCCATTAATGTCCCGGTGATCGGGCAGACCAGCCGCAGCCCGCAGGATGTAGTCAAGCAGTTTTTGGAAGACTGGAAAGCCAAGAAATATGACGCGATGTACGCCGCGCTCAGTCCACAGAGTCAGGAATTTTACAGTTCCGTAGTCTTTCAGACGGCCTATGAAAATGCTGCCAGTGCGCTGAATCTGTCGGACATTGCCTATACGCTGAAAGACACAACGCTTCAAGGGATGGCTTCCGCAGTCAATTATGATGTCTCCTTGACTTCCCCTACTTTCGGGACGATTAATGACGAAGGCCGCATCATGCGCCTGATTCAAATCCCCGGCGGGTGGGGCATCGCCTGGTCGAGCATGGACATCATCAACGGCCTCACGGCTGGCGCACGCATTGATGTGCAGACTCGCCAGCAGGCACGCGGCAACATCTATGACCGCAACGGCAATCTGCTGGTGGAAGATGGCGGGAATATCACGGCGCTGTATGCCGCGCAGCAGGATATGCCGAGCGTGGATGCCTGCCTCGATTTGCTTTCACATGTGCTGATGCGTAAACGGGCTGATCTGGTGATTTATTTCGCGAAATTCAACGCCGACACTATTTTTTATCTGGGCGAAATCGACGACGATGTAAAAGCCAAAAGTGGGCAGGAAATCACCACCACCTGCGCCACCAAGCCCTTCGAGCGGCAGACACGGCGTTATGTTGGCTACGGCGCGTTTGTCCATGTCACGGGCTATATCGGTTACCCGCCGGGCGATGAACTGCAAAGCTGGCGAGATCGCGGTTACAGTGATACTGATCTGGTCGGACGCGCCGGAATCGAGGGCGAGTATCAGGATCAACTGGCAGGACAATCCGAAAAAGTGCTGCGTATCATTTCCCCGGCGGGTGTCGTGCTGCGCGAGTTGGGCGGCGCGGCTGGCACCGAGCCGCAGTCGATTACCCTGACGCTGGATCGGGATTTACAGCTTGCGACAGCTTCAGCGATGGCAGATGCATTCACCTACGCGCAGGCCAGTTGGGCAGAAGCCGGACGTGCACCGGGCGCAGGAGCCGTCGTGCTGGATATTCATACCGGACAAGTGCTGGCGATGGTCAGCTTCCCCTTCTTCGATCCCGGCATCTTCAACCCGGATACCCCCGCACTGGGACTGAATCCGAATCTGATTGTTGATCTGCAAAATGATCCGCGCCAGCCCTTCACCAACCGGGTTATGCAGCAGCAGTATTTCCCCGGTTCGACCTTCAAGCTCATCACCACCGCCGCTGCCTCCAGCGAAAATGTTTTCACCGAACCGACATTTGACTGCCAGCTTACCTGGGACGGCAAGAAATATGGCGATACTGCTTCGCCCCGACTGGACTGGCGTTACTATGAACTGCCCGATTCGCCCGTTAAAGACCCGGCTGGCGAAGTCGTCATGTATCAGGCATTGGCGGCCTCCTGCAACCCGTTTTTCTATGAGATGGGCGCGCGGCTGTTCAAAAAAGACCCAAATCTGCTGATGTCGTATGCCCGTAAGCTGGGCATCGGCGGCCTGACCGGGATTGATTTGCCTGCGGAAGTCGGTGGCAGCCTGCCGCTGCCGAACGCGGTTGAGCAGGGCATCAACGAAGCCATTGGACAGGGCGGAATCCAGGTCACGATTCTGCAAATGGCGCGGGCGGTGGCTTCGCTTGCCAACGGCGGCACGCTCTACAAGCCCTATATAGTAGAAAAAATAGGCGGCGATAACGGTACGCAGCCCACGCTGGAAAATACGCCGCAGGAAATCGGCACCAATACGCTGAGTGAAGCCACGATGGACATTATCAAGCAAGGGATGTGCGCTGTGACCACCGATACTAAATATGGCACCGCCTGGTTTGACTTCGAGAACATCAGCTACACGGTGTGCGGTAAAACCGGGACGGCACAATCCGGGCGGGTGGAGCCTTACGGCTGGTTCGTGGCTTATGCTCCGGCGGATAATCCGCAAATCGCGATTGCGGCGATGGTGGAATATTCGCGCGAAGGGTCAGAAACAGCGGGGCCAATCGTGCGGCGCATTCTGGATTATTATTTCAACCAACCCTACGCGCCTTATCCGAAATGGTGGAACGAGGGGCCGTATCACCCGATGCAGATTCCCGATAATGTGGCGGCGGGGTAGCAGCAGACTGAAATGGGAGGGCACAAAACCCTCCCCTATGACGTTCGCTAAAGTTCCACTGGGATAAACATGATAAAAAACCGTAAATCCACAACCATTGCCCTTCACCTAGTAGGGTTTTGGTTGATTTTGCTCACATTTTTTGTTCAAGTTAGTGTCTCCTACGCTGAACCATCCTATCCTGTTCCTCCACTTGTATTGGCTTACAGTCCAGATGGCAGCAAGATTGCAGGGTGTGGTGATCAGCTCTTAAGAATCTGGGATGCATTAACGGGCGAGATGTTACTCGATTTTCCTACTATGAACGATACATACATCGAAAGTATTGCCTGGAGTCCAAACAGTGACCGATTAGCCACCGTATCAGATGATCAATTCCTACGGGTGTGGAATATTTCGGATTCGAACTACAACGCCGGTCAATTATTGATGGAATCCCAACCTTTTTGGGAAGCGATGAGTCTCATTACGAGTGTCGATTGGTCTTCCGATGGACAATTCATTGCTACAGGCGGAGTAAGTGATGACTATTCACTGAAAATCTGGGATGGTACTACCTATGCACTTGTTAAACAGCTTGCAATAGGTTGGATAGAAAAACTCGCGTGGAATCCAGACTCAAGCCGCAATCAGTTCGTTATTGCGGGTGATCTCGGTGGGCCAGTGTTTGTGTCATCGGTAACACCTCTATCTGGAGCAATATCGGCTGTTGGAGGGCGTAATATTCCTTCTGGTGCTATGGCGTGGAATTCGGACGGCAGCCAAATTGCGATTGGTTATGAGGATGGCGGCGTGTATGTTTGGGATAGCAGCACGAACGAACAACTTGCGGTGATGTCCGGGACTGATGAGAATCGAATAACACAAGTTGCTTGGAGTCCTGACAACACTCGCATTGCCGCCGCTAACGGAACGGTGAGGGTTTGGGAAAGTTCCAACGGACAACTTCTACAAACACTTTCTGGTACGTCATTAAGCGTCGATTTTAGCCCAGATGGGACTCATTTAGTTTATGCTAATGGAGGAGGAGCTATACAAATCGTTTCTGCACCACTGCTGCCAGAGATGACTCTCAACGCCCCCACAGCTACCGAAACAGCGACTCCAACGGGATAATTCGGGAGGGCGCTTCGTCCCAAAGGGAGGCTTCGCACCGAAGCGCCCATAGACACACAATCGCTTTAGCCCGATTTCGCTTCGGAAACCGTCAGGTTATCGAATTGAACTGAATTGCCCAGACGGCTCTCAGCAGCAGCGACTAAACCGATTTGCCCCTGATTGTAGGAGTCGTCGGAAGCATCCGCCATGAACTCGCCGTTGATATACAGCGCCAGATAACTGCCCATGCACACCGCGCGGATTTTGTTCTGCGCCGCGCCGGGCATGATGATCGAAGAACTTGTCCAATCGACCAAGGGGGTCGTCGCGCCGCCGCTGGAACGCATGATGGCGAAACGGCCTGTGCCTTCAATCAGGAACAGGTAGCCATCCCCGTTGTTTACAGTGAGCGAGTCCGGCGTGGGTTCGGCGGTGGGCGTGCTTTCAGGTGTTGGTTCGCTGGTGGATTCGCTGGTCGCTTCGGCGGTCACTTCGGCTGTGGCCTCAGCCGTCGCTTCACTGGTCGATTCGGCTTTGGGTTCGAGCGTGGCTTCAGCGCTGGCGACGAGCGAACCATTACTACTTTCATTGGCTAATGCGGCCAGTTCGGGGTCAGGTTTGGAAGAAATCTGACCGATGGTTCCGCGCGCCCGGCACATGACACCGTAGATGGTATTGGGACTGTCGGTGAGTTGTTTAACATCGACATCCAGCACGACATCGCGCAGGGTATCGCCCCATTGTCCATACCACAGCACACTATCCCCCAGCGCTAAATCCATGTGGTAAGCGCCTTCGCGAATTTCCAGCCGCACATTGTCGTTGGAATACGAGCCTTCTTCGAAAGTCCCCGCCCGTGAGAAATCGTAATAGGCGAGTTGATCCCCTTTGACGAAGGTCTTCACAGCGGCAGCGGGTGCGCCGCACGCGCCGAGCAAAAACGCGGCAATCGTGAGAGTCAACATGATCCATTTTAACGCGGGGGTTCCGGCAACCAAACGTTTGTTTTCATCCCTCGATTGGGGGGAATGAGAATTCATCGCGCTGCTCCTGAGTGATTGGGGCAATGATGCCATTATGAATGTACCACAAATGTACTTGCGGAACATAACATATGTTCAATCACTCATCGAATTATTACCTGCCCAAGCCGCAGGTCTGCCGTTCAGCACAGGAGCGGAAACAGTGCTAGAATGAAAAAAGTAAATTTGTGCGTTACAGGAGATGCCCTTATGTCTATTAATGCGGTATTCCAGGCACAGGCGCTGTTCCAGGAAGCGCTGCTCGCCAAGCCGAATGTGGTTGGCGTGGCGGTTGGCAACAAGAATCAGGCTGGTGAACCATCCGTCGTCGTGCTGGTCAGCCAGAAAAAGCCGATGGCGGCGCTCACCGCTCAAGAAGTAATCCCCGATACTGTCAACGGCATAAAAACCGATGTATTGGAAATTGGCTACCCGCGTGCCTACGACAGCCCTACCGGGCGCTTCCGTCCGATTCCATGCGGTGTGAGCATCGGTCATTACAAGATCACCGCCGGGACACTGGGCACGCTGGTCACGGATACCCAGACCGGGGAAAAACTGATTCTCTCGAACAATCATGTGCTGGCAAATAGTAATAATGCGCTGGTGGGCGACCCGATTTTGCAGCCCGGCCCGATTGATGGTGGGCAAAATCCCGGCGATATTGTGGCGCGGCTGGAACGCTTCGTTCAGATTCGTTATGTAGATGACCCGGACACCCCGACTCCTACCCCCCCTCCCGGCGGGGGTGGAACCACTGGCGGCGGCTGCGACATTCTGTCGTCAGTGGTCGCGGTTATCAATGCAATTGCCGCAGCGTTGGGTTCTCAACAGCGGGTCGCGCCGACCACCACCACCAAGCAGCAGGGCGTGGACGCTACCGCACAAACGCCGACCAATGAGGTCGATTGTGCGCTTGCCAAGCCTCTTGATGCGAGCCAGTTCACCGGGCAAATCCTGGGTATTGGCAGCGTAAGCGGCACGAAAGCAGCCGCGCTGGGCATGAAAGTGCGCAAGAGTGGACGTACAACCGGCTATACCGAAGGCACGATTAACCTGCTTAACGCGACGGTCAATGTTGCTTACGGCAACCGTACCGCGCGTTTCAGCGGGCAGATCATCACCACGCCGATGAGTCAGGGTGGCGATTCGGGTTCACTGATTGTAGACGGGACAGAAAATAAAGCGGTGGGTCTGCTGTTCGCCGGGTCGAATCTGTCCACTATTTTCAACCCGATTGATCGGGTGCTGGCAGCGCTCAAGATAACCATCTAGGAGGTGCGATGTGGCACAGGATGAACAAACGGCGAAAGCCATGCTGGTGCAGAACAAGTATCTGAATGAACTCATGAACAAAAAGCATGTCATGGGTGTGGCGGTTGGATTGGTGCAAAAAGGCGGCGCACCCAGCGGTGATGTTGGGCTGGTGGTGATGGTGGACAAGAAGCTGCCATCTGATGAAATTGATCCGGTAGATCAAATTCCGGCTGAACTTGACGGGGTGCGTGTGGATGTACAGGAAATCGGTGTCCCGCGCGCGTTTTAAAACAAATTTGAAGTAAAAAGGGAGACATTTAGTTGTCTCCCATTTTTGTTGAGGTTAATTCAGCACCCGCTGAAGTTCACGCACGAAAGAGGTGGCTTCGAGCGGTTTGGAGAAGTAGGCGGCAAAACCTGCTTCAATCGCCTTAACAGCGACATCTGCGGAATGATAGGCCGTGACCGCTACCACAGGCATAGCATTCGTACTCGGATTGGATTTAACGGTATCTAACAGCGTCCATCCGTCCATACCGGGCAGTGAGAGGTCGAAAATCGCTCCACTGTATACGCTCTGGTTGAGCGCCTCGATAGCATCTTCAGCCGTGAAAACGATATGAAAAGGGATATTGTGGTAGCGCAGCAACCGGGCTACAACTTCCTGTCCGTCCTGATCATCTTCTACGACGAGTATATGTTGATTAGTCATGGTCTTGATTCCTTGTTATTACAACTTCAAATGATTAAGCAGTCGCTTGCGATAGCGACTCAGTGAATTCGGGTACATCGACCAGCAGGCGCAGCAGATCAGCCATAAAAGTGGCTGGCGTAAGCGGCTTGGTCAGATAATTATGGAAACCAGCCTGGATGCCGCGTTCACGGTCACCCACCATCGCGTGAGCAGTCAGGGCAATGACCGGAATATCCATCAGCCCTCGATCCTGCTTGAGTTCATAAATGAACGCCCACCCGTCCATTTCCGGCATGGACAAATCCGAGATGATAAATCGAGGAGTGGGTTTCATACTGCGCAGCTTTTCCAGCCCTTCTTTTCCGTTAGATGCGGTTGTTACCTGAGCGCCGTAGAAACGCAGCACACGGGTCGCGACTTCCAGACTGTCTGGTTCATCATCCAGAACCAGGACATCCCAATTCTGGAGAATATCGCGTCGAATTTTTGTGATCATAGATTGGTTATCTCCTTCAGACAGCCATCGCAGAAATCGATGCCTGTTGTTCAGTGTTTGCTATATTCAGGGGAAGAGTCACGGTAAAAACGCTGCCTTTGCCAAGTTCGCTCGTGACCTGGACTGTTCCGTCCATCATGCGGCAGATATTGCGGGTGATGGACAGCCCCAGACCTGAACCGCCAAAAGCGCGGGTTGAAGTACCATCTACCTGACGGAATTCATCGAAAATGTAGCCCAGCGCGTGGGGCGGAATGCCGATACCGGTATCCGTCACCCTGATTGTCCAGGTGGTGTCCTGCTTATCGACATCCAGAGTTACAGTCCCTTTTTCAGTAAACTTGAACGCATTGGACAGCAGATTGATGGCAATCTGGGTTATCCGTTCCGGGTCTCCAATCAACTTATCCGGCAGATTGGGATCAACATTGATTTTGAGCTTCAGGGCTTTCTTGTTTGCCAGCACGCCAACTTCGGCAGACCAGCGGTCAACCAGAACGTGCGGCGAGAATGGCTGTGAAGTCAGTTCCATACGGCCTGCTTCAATCTTGGCAAGATCGAGAACGTCATTAATCAGATGCAGCAAACGGTTGCTGTTGGATTCAATACGTTCGATCATATGCTGTGCTTCTTCATCGATTTCGCCGCCCATGCCGGACAGCATGATGCCAGAGAAGCCGAGAATAGCATTGAGCGGTGTACGCAGTTCGTGCGACATGGTGGACATAAACTCGGACTTCAAGCGGATGCTTTCCCTGGCGATGGCATTCGCTCTGGTCAGTTCGGTCTTTTGTGCCGTGAGTGATTCATTCACCTTCGTGAGCTGCGTGTTACGATCGCGAACCGTTTGCACCATCGTATTGAAGCTGGTGGTCAACTCACCGACCTCATCCTTGCTTTCAGTCTCCGGCAGAGGAGTATCCCACCGCCCCTGGCTGATTTGCTTTGCCGCATTCGTCAGCGCCGCGACTGGACGCAAAATCCCATACGCGGTGCTAAGAGCGATAGCGATTGTGATGAGGGAAACGACTGCGACCAGAATAAGGATATTCCTGCGTGCCTGATTGACCTGCCCCAGAATTTCCGACTCCGGACGGACGTTAACCAGTGTCCAGTAGGTGCCCGGTTCATCTTCCAGCGGGATGCGGACGAAGGTTTGGAAACCATCCGGGCGATCTGGCGAAGCCTGCAAGACACCCTGTTCGTTTTGCTGCATATAGGCCGCATCATGGGGCTGATCGCTGGCAAAACCTGCTCCGGTTCCCAGAAGCGAGCCATAGAGCTTGGATGCATCCGGGTTCAGCCAATAATCGCCTTTAGAGTCAATAAGGTAGGTTTGTTCATCGACCTCATCGGCTATGAGACCGTCCAAGAGCGGTTCAGCCAGCGCCTTGAGTACCAGCACGCCGACAAACTGACCATTTTCGGCATACAAAGGGATAGAGTAACGGAGAACCGGGAGCGGCGGATTGCTGATTTGCCCTTGCGTTACATTTAAATCCAGCCCGGAGAAATAAACCTGATCCGGCTGAAGTTTAGCAGCTTCCTTGAAGTAAGGACGGCCACTCTTGTTTTCTAATGCTCCAGTGGGAGCAATCTTCGGTGAACCATCTGAAGTATCAACCCGCACAACTTCCTGACCAGTTGCATCCAGTACCCGGATGTCTTTATATCCTTGAGTCGAATTCGTCAGGAAGTTGATGAATAAGTCCTCGATATCAGGCAAGGCTGCCGGATTGTTCTCACCAGCCAGCACAGCGGCGAAGTCCTTTGTGCCGGGGTCATTGTGCAGAAATAGTAAATCACTCTTCATCTGAACCAGGAACGCTTGAACATGCTCCGCCGAACGATCTGCGGCGTTTAGTTCCTGCTCAGTAGTGAGGTCAATAACGGTGCGGCTGGACTGATCCAGTGCGTAACCGGTGATAATAACCAGTGGGATGATGAGTACCAGACCAAAACCGAGGAGTAGTTTGGTACGCAGACTAAAATTCGAGAACTTGAGCACAAGTTCCTCCTGTGGCATAGAACACATACTATGATGATTGATTGAAAAATTGGCGCGGGTGGGCTGTTTGGTTACAATCCGAGGGTGAGATATTTAGGTATCACCGCGAAATGTGGAAGCAGTTCCACGCTCTTATATACATTACGTTGCATTTCATTTAATTTCAATTATTTTTTGTGAAAAATTCGTTTGACTTTGTTCAGAAATAAGGTACCTTATAAAAATGAGACTCTGTTCGCTTGGTGAGGATTTTGTCATCCGATACAATCACAAGCCTCAAGTGAGAACAACAAAGAGCGGTGGATGCTGAATTTTAACCCTCCCTAAATTTCCTCTCTATTTGGGACTCCGAATGGGGAGGTGAGAAAAGTCAATTTTGAGGGCAGACCTGATCAAACTTCAGCCCCAAACTAATATCCACCGTTTACTATGGTGCTACCAGCCTCAATCTCAGCTTTCATCACGTTTCCGGACTAGACTTTTCTCACGATTTCGTTGGATGAGGGTGTAGGCTGCTTCCACACTGTCGACTAGCACAATCTTATCCATATTGTTGCCGGGCATTTTGCCAAGCACTGATGCCATAATCCGTGCCAGCGAACTCGTGACTACAACAACATTGATGCCTAGATTGGCTGGCATGATCTTTGCAGCCCGCTGGAAATGCGTCAGCGGTGAGCCTGAAGGCATAGTAGCCCCAGGACGTTCCACGTTAATTAAATCCACGCGATAATCAGCCTCCACCAGCATTTCCCTAACCTGGTCAAGTGCCTTGTGATATTCATCCCATGTCCACTTTCCCTCACTCTCACAGCGAATGATGGTTTTCTCTATATCGTCCCAAAATACATGCAGTGGCATATCGTTCTCCCATGTCATGAGCCAGATATTAATGTTAATTTCAGCGACCCATTCGGCAAATGAGCGTAATAATTTACAAAATCTATTTACTCAGCATATACTCTGATTAACCGTGACGTTGCTTGTTCACATTTTCACAATTAAGGCTATAGTACTCCAGATGTCCCTCATTGATCACAAAGATTTCGCCACATTACGATTTTTCACAATATTTTCATTCGGTGAACTCGAACAAACCGTCTGTTCGGCACATGTTTTAGCGAACCGAAATAATTTGGAAGGGAACAAAATTGTATGAAAATAAATCTGGATCGGCAGGGAATTAGTGGACTTCCGGCAGATGTTGAGAATCAAGTTGATCTCGAAGAACTTCATGCGGATGACAATCAACTGAGCGACCTGCCGGACACACTCAGCCAGCTCAAAAAGCTCAGGCGGCTGTCGGTGCGTGGCAATCACATAAAACGGTTTCCAGAATCCTTGTGGGACATGACCAGCCTGCAACAATTGTCGATCGGCGATAATCCCTTAGGCATAATTCCAAACGAAATCGGTCATCTGAGCGATTTGAGAACACTATTCATCGATGGCAATGATCTCACCACCCTCCCCGACAGCATAGGAAATCTGAACGAACTGACGATTCTCGATCTGGGACACAACCGCCTGACCGGCTTACCCGACAGCCTGTGGAAGCTGCACGCACTGCGCTTCCTGTATATCAGCAACAATCAATTGACCACAGTATCCGATTCGCTAGGGAATTTACGACTGCTGCGTTATCTCAACCTGACCGACAATCAATTGACCACACTACCGGATACGCTGGGGCAGTTGACGCACCTCCAGGAACTGCGCCTGTACAATAATCAACTGGCTGCTTTACCTGAGTCTATCGGCGGCTTGATCCACCTCAAGGAACTGCACGCCATGAACAACCGCTTGACCGCCCTACCGGATTCACTGGGTGAATTGAGCAGTCTTAAAGTGCTGGCGCTCACCAAAAACCCCCTAACTGCCTTACCGGAAAGCGTGGGAAAATTGACAAACCTCAAGCAGCTTGATCTGCGCAATAACCGCCTGACGGCTGTCCCCGACTCGATTGGCGACCTGCATAAACTGGAATTTCTCGATCTGCGCAA
>JBGAGR010000053.1:0-32429 GCA_044226645.1 Aggregatilineales bacterium | reverse complement strand
CGGGAACGAACCGCGCCGCATTATCGCATCGAGGACAGCAACCTGATTCTGGAAATCGTCAAAGATCAGGCAGCATGGTGTCCCGAATTTGATGGCGCGGTACGCTGTTCGGCGATTCAGACGGGTGAATATGCTGGCGCGGTGGGGAGCAGCATCGGACAGTTGCAGTTCAGCAAAGCGTTAGTCGTGCGGGAAGCGCAAAATAATGTGCGAACCTATACGCCACAGTATGGCTATTTTGAACTTCGCGCGAAGGGCTTGACAACCAGCGCCAATCATGCTGCGTGGTGGATGATCGGCTATGAAGATGCGCCAGAACGCTCCGGCGAAATCGCCATTTTCGAGTTACTGGGCGCGTATACCAGCCCGACGGAATCACGAGTCAATTACGGTGTACATCCCTGGGGCGACGCGACGCTCACGGACGAGTTTTACACCGACACTTTCACGATCAATACCGCGCAGTATCACCTTTACGCGGTGGAATGGAAGCCGACGCATATCGATTTTTACATCGACAACAGCAAAATCAGGACAATCAACCAATCGCCTGCCTATCCCATGCAGTTCATGCTGACGCTGTACGAGCATCCCTTCGAAGGCGCGTGGACAGGGGTTTATAATCCGGCTGACCCATATCCGAAGGAATTCGCGATTGATTATTTCCGCGCGTATCAGCCGCTCAATGGCTATTTGCTGCGTTCGTAGAGCCAGCCGAACGTCTCATAAATGACCTTGATGGCTGCCCATGTCGTGATGTCGGAATAATCAAGCGGCGGCGAGACTTCGACAATATCCATCGCGCGGATGGGCAGCGCGGCGAAAATCAGCCGCAGGAATTCGAGCAGTTGGCGCGTGGTCAATCCGCCTGCTTCGGGCGTACCTGTGCCGGGAGCGAAAGCCGGGTCGAGGCAGTCAATATCGAGCGTGAGATAGATGCTGGATAGCCCGCTCAGGCGTTGATGACATCCTGCGCAATGGCTTCGATGCCGCGCTGGTGAATCGTCCGGGCGGAATGGACGGTGATGCCGGGATTTTCCTTCAGAAAGACCAATTCTTCCTCAACATAGGCACGAATGCCGCAAAACACCAGATGTTCCGGTTTCATATGCGGATATTCCAGCACACGGCGCTCGGTGCAGGCATGACTCCAGGGATGGCCTTCGTAGGTATCGGCTAGATCAGTATGCGCGTCGAGATGCAGTACGCCGAAATCCTCGGTGGCCTGCTGGCTAAAGGCTTTGATGAGCGGGATACTGACGCTGTGATCGCCGCCAATAAACAGGGCGAAGGGATGCTTCAGCGCCTGCGCCGCCCGTTCCTCCACAGAGGCGAAATAGCGTTCCCAGAGCAAATCGCGCTCGACATCGCCATAATCGCGCACGGTGAAGCCATGCAGTACCAGCCCTTCTTCGGTGATGGGGGCGATAAACGGTGTGCTGTTGCGGATGCGTTCAGGGGCTTTGGCTGTGCCCTTGCGGAAACTGACGGCATCATCAAAGGGAACGCCCATAATGGCAACCGGGGCATCATCACGATCAACCGTCATCGCGCTCCAGGGTTTGCGGTGAGCAGGTGCAGCGGACATAGGTTTACCTTTCAGAGTAAAGCGATTGTAAGTGCATCCAGTGTACCGCATCGCCCCGAAAACGGAACAAATTTGTTACTATAGGCGGGTTGAATAGGGATGAGGCGGAATTTTCATGCGTCTACGGGTGTTCATGGCGGCGCTGTTGGTTATTTTGCTGGCGGGATGCGGTGCTGGTGGAAGCGACCAAATCAAGGTAGCGGTCAGCAATACGATACTGGAGGATGCGGTGCAGATGGTCGGCGGGACGCATGTGCAGATCACAACCATCATGAAAGCGGGGGTTGATCCACATCATTTCACGCCTAAACCGGGTGATGTGCCGGATGACACCCAACTGCTGTTCAGCGTGAGTGTGGATGCCCTCATACTGAAGCCCGCTAACACAAAGCTTATTCAACTGACAGATGCGATTCCGGGCGATAAGTTTATCTCCACGCCGGATGGATTGGCTGATTCGCATTTCTGGATGGATGTCAGTTTGTGGGAACTGGTTGTCGGGAAAATACGTGATGAACTCAGCGCGGCAGATGCGGCTCATGCCGAGGATTATAAAAACAACGCCGAAGCCTATCTGGTAAAGCTGCGGGAACTCGATGATTACGTGCGGGGACAGATTGACCGCATTCCAGCAGAGCAACGCCTGCTGATTACGGCGCATGATGGATTCAGCTATTTTGGACGCACTTACGGCATGGATGTGCTGGCGATACAGGACGCGAATGCTGATCCCGCCAGCGCAGACAGCATCCAGACGATTTTGCAAACGGTGATTCAGAAAGGTGTTCCAGCGATTTTTGCGGAAAGTACATTACCGCAGGACGCGATTACGACGATTATCAATGAGGCGACGGCACAAGGGCTGACTATCGAAAACGGCGGCCTGCTCTACAGCGATTCGCTGGGCGCACAGGGCAGCGATGTTTCTACCTATGACGGGATGATGCGGCATAATGCCGATACGATTGTGACGGCGTTACTCAATTTACCCGCCGAGTGACGGTATACACAACAGAAGACGAATTTGAACAAAGAGAATCCGAGGACACCGAGAGATTCAGTTTCAGAACAGTAACCAGACCACAGGAGAAATTTACACAATATGGCAAGCAAGTGGCCTATTGATAATCAGCTAACGGCAACTTATTTACAGGCGATGGTACGCATCGATTCGGTCAATCCGGGCTTATCCGTCGGAGGCGCGGGAGAAGGCGCTGTAGCGGCGTGGCTGGCGCAGACCTGCCGAGAGATAGGATTGAGCGTCGAGTTACAGGACAGTGCGCCGGGTCGCCCCAATGTCATCGCCAAGTGGGCGGGGACAGGCGGCGGACGCAGTTTACTGTTGACCGGACACACCGATGTGGTGAGTGTCGAAAATATGGAAGGCAACCCGTTTGATGCGCGCATCGAAGATGGCAGGTTATACGGGCGCGGCTCGTATGACATGAAGGGCGGACTGGCATCCATTTTAGGCGCGGTGGCGGCCTTGAAAACAGGTGGCTTTCAACCCTCCAGCGATATATTTCTCGGCTTTGTCACGGACGAGGAATATCTGAGCATCGGCACAGACGCGCTGGTCAAGGCCATTCATCCCGACGCGGCGATTCTGACCGAGCCAACCGGGAACCAATTGTGCATCGCGCATAAGGGTTTCGCCTGGTACACCATCACCACCTACGGCAAGGCTACACATGGCAGCCTGTATATGGAAGGCGTGGACGCGATTGTCCACATGGGGCGCGTGATCGGTGAAATCGAACGGCTGGAACGCGATGTGCTGCCGGAAAGACATCATCCGCTGCTGGGGCGACCATCGGTACACGCCAGTCTGATTAACGGCGGACTCGGTCTGACCACCTACCCTGACCGATGCAGCCTGCAAATTGAACACCGGCTGCTGCCAGACGAAACCGCGCTGGATGTGCTGGGATTGTGGCAGTCGGTGCTGGATTATATGGCGGCGAATGTGCCGGATTTCAGGAGTGAAGTGAAGCTGGATTTTGACCGTCCGGGCTATGAAATCGAACGCGGCGCGGCGATTGTGCAGGCACTCGAAACGGCTTATGTCAGTGTCACCGGAAAAACACCGGAAGTCATGGGGCAGTATGCATGGCTGGATTCGGCCATTCTGGGGCGGGCGAACATCCCGACGGTCATCATCGGGCCGGACGGCGCGGGGGCACATGCGGCGGTTGAATGGGTCGATTTAGAATCGGTGTATCAATGTGCGGCGGTGCTGGCAGAAGCGACTGCCAATTGGACGGGATAACATCATTTTCTGGGAACAGCGTTACCTATTCGGAAGCTGAAAACTGAACGATGATAATCCGACCATATCGAGAAAATAAAGCTGGACAATCAGGGTCAAAAGTGGGCGAACATTACAATTTGTTACCTGATAATCTGGTGAAAACAGGTGAAAAGTTTGTGTATGGTTTGTGACAGTTTAAAAACCGAAACGATACAGGCAGGTGTTTCCGTATATTTGTAAACGGGTTGGTACAGCCCGATCTATGATTCATCGGTGGTTCAAAAAGCGCTTCCCAACAGCAAAGGTAACGCTTAACTCAGTGCTTATCGGGCGGGTCTGAGACCCGCCCCTACACTCATCAAGGGTGAAAATCAGGATTTGGCTTCGACGATAACCACGCCATTCATGCCGGGATGGATGTGGCAGAAATAGGCATAGACACCGGGGTCGCTGAAAATGAGGCTGAAGGACTGCCCCGGCGCGAGGAATCCGCTGTTAAAGGTGTCGCCGGATTTAACGGTATCGCCATCGCCTGAAGTGCCGAGGAAGGCAGGGCCGAGTTTCAACAAGGGTTGAGCATTGGCATCTGTTGGCGCTTCAGGGATAACTTCGAGCATGGTGGCGAAGTCATAGGGCAGCGAATTAATAAAGTGAACTTCGACACTATCTTCGGGGTTTGTCCAGGTTACCGTATCACCGGGTTGAATAATGACCGCGTTGGGCGCGAACTGCTCGACGGTAGCACGTCCGGTAGCGCCGTTCCCGGCATTCACGGCTGCGACACCATCCACAGAAACACCGGGGGCAGTCGAGGACATCTGCACAGCAATGGGTGCCGCCGTGTTGAGGAAAGCACCTAATTCATTGCGGCCTGCGACGGCTACTTCACCGGGGCTGGGGATGGCTACGCTGTCCTCCACTACTTCGATGACACCCACCATGCCGGGATGAAGATCGCAAAAATAGGAATAGCGTCCCGGTTCAACATCCATGACCAGCGAGAATACAGCGGTCAAATCCGGTTGCAGGGCAACACCACTGTTCGCGCCGGGAACAAAGTTGTCGCCGCTTTTGACTGTCGGGTAAGCGACTGCACTGTTAAGAAGGGGCACACCTGCATCATCCACGATAATCAGGTTCTCCATGCCTTCTTCGAAATGGATATTGTGAACGCTGTCGATCAGCCAGGTCACGGTATCCCCACGATGCACTTTGAGTTCAGACGGGCCAAAGGCCAACACATCAATGTTACCCGTCGCAGCGCCGCCTGCGCGGACATAGTAGGTCTGCGGTTCCGCAGCCAGAGCGCGATTGGCGCGACTGCCGAACAATCCCGCCGCCATGACACCGACGATCAGTGCCACAACCGCCACCAGCTTCAGCAAACGTCCTGAATGCTTCATGCCTCTTCCTCCTCAGCAAAATTTATCTTCTCCATGCGGTACTCTCCATTATCGGTAAAAACTATTTTCTGACCAGTTAAGAACCAAAATTTTTATACATTTTTACGAATTGGCGGGGAAAATCAGTTGGGAACCGAATGCCTTCGGGCAGCGTCTTTAGATCAGAAAGTGCAACTATGTCTTTTGGAGGAATAGTGTCATGAAGAAACGATGGATAGCAGCGGCAGCGCTTTTGCTGACCGTGCTGGTTATTTTCCCGGCAGGTGCGCAGGATTCCGCCAGCGATGGTGTCAGCCTGACGATTTATAATCAGGGAACGGCGCTGGTGCAGGATCGGCGCACGTTCGATCTCAAGCAGGGTGTGAACACGCTCGATTTCACCGATGTGGCATCCAGCATCGATTCGACTTCGGTCAGTTTCCGCTCATTGACTGACCCGACAGGCACATCCGTTTTAGAGCAGAATTATGTTTATGATCTGGTGGGCAGCAGTGCCTTGCTGGAACGCTACCTTGACCAGCGCATCGAAGTCATCACCAACGACGGGACGAGTTTTACCGGACAACTTTTGAGCGGACGCGGCGGCGAAATCATCCTCAAGCAGGATGATGGTCAGGTGGTCGTGCTCGGTCAAACCAGTGTGCGTGATATTCACTTTCCGGCGCTGCCGGATGGACTGATTACCCGCCCAACCCTGCGCTGGATGCTGCAAAGTGCCAACGGCGGCGCGCAGCACGTCGAACTGACCTACCTGACGGGCGGCATGAACTGGACAGCCGATTACACCGTCCTGCTGGCAAACGATAACAGCAACCTCAACCTGAACGGCTGGGTGACACTGACCAACACCAGCGGCGCGAGTTTCAGTGACGCTCAGGTCAAACTGGTGGCGGGCGATGTCAACCGACTGCCCGATCCGAATCAGTATTACCGCGATCAACTGCAAATGGGTGCGGTTGCCGATGCGGCTGTGCCACCGGCTGTCGAGCAGCGCGATTTCAACGAATACAAGCTGTATGAAATTCAGCGTCCGGTGACGGTTGCCGATAACGAAACCAAGCAGGTCGAATTCGTCACGGCGGCGAATGTCCCGGCAACAACCTTCTTCGTCTACGATGGCGGCTCACCGTTTTACGGTTATTACAGCCCAATCACCGATCAGTATTATGGTCAGATGGGCGTGACCGATGTGCAGAACTGGCTCGAATTCTCGACTGCTGAGGAAAACGGTGTCGGCGCGGCGCTGCCTGCCGGACGTATCCGCGTCTATCAGGAAGATGTCGATGGTTCGGCGCTGTTGATTGGCGAGAATCAGATTGACCACACCGCCAAGGGCGAACAGATTAAGCTGTATCTGGGCAATGCCTTCGACCTGGTAGGCGAACATACCCAGACCAATTTCACCTTCATCGCTTCGAATGTCGTTGAGGAAACGTTCCAGATCAAGCTGCGCAACCGTAAAGACAATCAGGCGGTGGAAATCCGCGTCCCGGAGCGCCTGTACCGCTGGAGCAACTGGGAAATCCTGAATGCCTCCGATGAGTACACCAAAACCGACGCGACCAGTATCGAATTCCGTGTCATCGTCCAGCCCGGTGAGGAAAAAGTATTGACCTACACCGTGCGTTATACCTGGCCTCGGTAGGCATTTGCCGTAGGGGCGCAGCAGTGCTGCGCCCCTACACAAGACAGACTCGATTCTAGTGGTAGGGAAAAATGATGATACGCAAAATAACCTCTATTGTGCTGTCACTCGGTTTGTTGGGGATAGCGGTGTGGATTGCGACAGTGGCGATTGTGCCATCCAGCGCGCAGGACGCGACACCCGCGCCCGTAACCACCAGCGATGGCGTGAGCCTGACGATTTACAATCAGGGAACGGCACTGGTACAGGATCGGCGCACGTTCGATCTCAAGCAGGGTGTGAACACGCTGGATTTCACCGATGTGGCATCCAGCATCGATTCGACTTCGGTCAGTTTCCGTTCATTGACTGACCCGCTGGGTACATCGGTTTTAGAGCAGAATTATGTCTATGATCTGGTGGGCAGCAGTGCCTTGCTGGAACGCTACCTTGACCAGCGCATCGAAGTCATCACCAACGATGGCACCAGCTTCACCGGGCAACTTTTGAGCGGACGCGGCGGCGAAATCATCCTCAAGCAGGATGACGGTCAGGTGGTCGTACTCGGTCAGACCAGTGTACGCGATATTCACTTCCCCGCGCTGCCCGATGGACTCATCACCCGCCCGACACTGCGCTGGCTGCTGCAAAGCAAGGGCGGCTCACAGCATGTCGAACTGACCTATCTCACGGGTGGCATGAACTGGACGGCTGATTACACCGTCCTGCTGGCGACGGACAACAGCAATCTCAACCTGAACGGCTGGGTGACATTAACCAACACCAGCGGCGCGACCTTCAACAACGCACAGGTCAAACTGGTGGCGGGCGATGTCAACCGACTGCCGACGAGCCAAGCTTTGTATGCAGTCGATGAAGAAGTTAACATGGCAGCACTGCCAACCTCAACCCCCGCCGTCCAGCAGCGCGACTTCAACGAATACAAGCTGTATGCGGTGCAGCGCCCGGTGACGGTTGCCGACAATGAAACCAAACAGGTCGAGTTCGTCACGGCGGCGAATGTCCCGGCAACAACCTTCTTCGTCTACGACGGCGGTTCGCCTTTCTATGGCTACTATGGCCCAATCACCGATCAATATTATGGTCAAACCGGCGTGACTGATGTGCAGAACTGGCTCGAATTCTCGACTGCCGAGGAAAACGGTGTCGGCGCGGCGCTGCCTGCCGGACGTATCCGCGTCTATCAGGAAGATGTCGATGGTTCGGCGCTGTTGATTGGCGAGAACCAGATTGACCACACCGCCAAGGGCGAACAAATTAAGCTGTATCTGGGCAATGCCTTCGACCTGGTTGGCGAGCATACCCAGACCAATTTCACCTTCATCGCTTCCAATGTCGTTGAGGAAACATTCCAGATCAAGCTGCGCAACCGCAAAGACAATCAGGCGGTGGAAATCCGCGTCCCGGAGCGCCTGTACCGCTGGAGCAACTGGGAAATCCTGAATGCATCCGACGAGTACACCAAAACCGACGCGACCAGCATCGAGTTCCGTGTCATCGTCCAGCCCGGTGAGGAAAAAGTGCTGACCTACACCGTTCGCTACACCTGGCCGAAGTAGCGAAGAAGCCGTTAGCTTTTAGCGATTAGCCATTAGCGTAGGGGCGCAGCAGTGCTGCGCCCCTACATAAAATCTCAGTTGGTTCTGGAAAAGAGGAGGAATGGCCCTTTTTCATCCTCCATTTGACCTTCGAGGGTCATGCCTATGTTCGTTGCCACCTTTGCCGAGCCTTCGTTGCCGGGAGTAATCATACAGATCAGGCGGGAAAGGTGAAGCTGCTCGAAGCCATAGTGGAGGATAGCCAGCGCCGCCTCTGTCCCCAATCCCTGCCGCCAATACTTTTTGTCCAGCAGGTAGGCGACTTCGACTTCCGGGCGCTCCTCAATCATCTGCGGCAGCAGCCCACAGCGACCAATGAATTGATTGGTTTCCTTGTGGATGGTCGCCCAGAGTCCCAACTCAGGATGCCGGGGATGTCCATTAAGAAACCATTCCAATTCTTCCTTCGTTTCCTCATAAGTTAATGTGCCTTCGGGGAAATACTGTCGAATTTCCTTATCGCTGTACAGCGCGAACAAAGCATCCAGGTCGTCCGGGATAAGCCGTCTGAACAACAGTCGCTTTGTCTCAAGGATAATGGGCTGAATTTCCGACATGGGCACCACTCCTCTATCGTTACGATGATAATCCCGCTGTTGCCAGAATTTCCTCATCGGTAAAGGCCGGGATATTCGTCCCCATCGCCTCGTTAATCAGCTTGAGATAGCTGTTGGCGATAAAGCCGCCCAGCACCGTCCCGGCGTGGATGTTATCCCCTAACAGGCCGTTATGCGGATCATCTCCGGCGGTAAACGGGTTGATCTGCACTCCGTTAATCGTCAGCAGGCCGTCTTTCACGCGGCTGAACATGCTCAGGGCGTAATCCTTCATGTCCATGACGTAGATGCCGCGATCTTTCGCCATCGCTTTCAGACCCGCATTGACCCGTTCAACGGCATCACTGACGCGCTGACGTTTGGTGGCATCGCTGAATTTGTTATCCGGCGCGAGGTTGAAATCCACAATGGTGGTGATGATGATCGGGATTTTCTTGACGGCGAGAATCGTATCGACAGCGGTGGTTTCGTTGGCGATCATGGCATTCACCTTGTCCGTTACCTGATCGTCAGTGAGTGTGCCGTCATAAATCGGTGCATAGGCATCGGGATTGTAGGGCGCAAAATCGTGGTTGCCAATTGCCATAATCACCAGATCAATTTTGCCATCTGCCACCTGCGCCGCCAGTCCTTCTGGCTGTTTTTGTTCGAGCAGAGTCGCGCCCGTCGCCGCGCTGCGTGCCCAGTTGTATTCGTAGCCTGTCCGGCGCGGTTCATCCCAATCGCCCCAATCCCCGGCGCTGATATTGCGCTCCCGTACCAATTGTTCCAGCCAATTAAAGGTCACGCTGGCGAAATCGCCGCCCCGGTTGGCTGTCCCGCGATATTCATCAATTGTGCTGTCGCCCATCAAACCGATGTGCAGCACAGGCGCGGACTCCGATTGTTCCACAGCAGAAGCCCCTGTCGAGAAAAAACATCCCGTGAGAAAAATGGTCACGATACCCAGTATAGCAGTGATCCACCCGCGATTGTGTTTCTTGTTCATCAAATGCTCCCAACAATTACAATAAAGACTTCACCCTTCATGATGAACGGAGTCAGGGAAAAACGCTATAGCCAGATGAGGGGATCAACGAGAAACGCCCGGCAGAACGTGATTCCTTCGGGCGTACAGACACAGGTGCTTAACGCGGCCTCATGCGGATGCTGACGGTTGCAGTCGATGTGCCGCCATGTCCGTCGCTGATGGTGTAGGTGAAGTTGACGGTATTGATCCAACTGACAAGCGGCGTGAAGATCAGGCTGGTGCCGGATTGGGTGAGTACACCACTGCTCGGTGTGGTGTAGCTGGTGATACTGGGCGTATCGCCATCCGCATCAAAATCGTTGCGTAATAAGGCGCTGTACTTGATGGTGAGCCGCTTGTTGAGCCGTGCCAGGAACGAATCTCCCCGCGCGACGGGCGCGTCATTCACCGCGTTGATGGTTATCGTCACCGTCACAGCATCGGACGTAGTGATTCCATCGCTGGCGCGGTAGGTGAAGCTGTCACTGCCGTTGGCGTTGACATTCGGTGTGTAGGTGAAGCTGCCATTACTGTCGAGCGTCACGGTGCCCATCGCCGGTGATGCTGCCAGCACAGCGGTCAGCGGGTTTCCATCCGCGTCAGTGTCATTGCTCAGAACACCCTGTGACACCACCGTCAGAGCTGTGTCCTCAGTGGTCGTGTAGCTGTCGGCAGCGGCTAACGGCGCATGATTCACAATGATGACGTTAATCGTCACCGCTGCGCTGGCTGTCCCGCCGTGACCATCGCTGATGGCATAGGTAAAATTATCGGTGCCAACATAATTGGCTGCTGGCGTGTAGATGAGGCCGGATGCTGTGCTGGTCAATTGACCGTGAAGCGGCTGGCTGTAAGCGATGACATTGAGCGCATCCTGATTCGCATCGCTATCATTGCTCAGCAGGGTGCTGTAACTGATGGTGAGCGCATCATTCCGACCTGTCGAAACCGCATCATCCACAGCGACAGGAGCGGTATTCGGCTGCGCAGCCAACCCGGCGGCTGCCAGAATTTCCTGGTTGGTAAACTGGGGGATATGCGTTCCCATAAGCTGGTTGATGAGCAGGATATACTGGTTGGCGAATAAACCCTCCATGATCGTGCCGATATGGATAGCATCGCCCAGCACACCATTATGCGGATCATCGCCAAAAGTCATCAGGTTCAGACCGACACCACTCACGTTCAGCACGCCATTCTGTGCCTGATTATTCAGGGTCTCACCATAGGCGTTCGGATCAAATATCAGGATTCCGCGCGCCTGCGCCATAGCCCGAATGCCATTGTTGACCTGATTAATGGCATTGCTCACACGCTGACGTTTGACCGGGTCGGTAAAGCGGGGATCGGTCAGCACCTGCGACGAGGAACTAAAATCAGTCACCAGGGTAGCGATCATGGGGATAGGCCGCGCTGCCAGAACGGTATCAACAGCGCTGGTGATGTACTGTATTTCCAGATTGACTTTGGTCTGAACCTGCTGGTCAGTCAAAGTCCCGTCATAAATCGGCTTATACCCATTCGGGACATAGGGCGCAAAATCCTGATTGCCGACGGAGATAACCGCCAGGTCAATTTTGCCCTGCGCAGCCTGCCGCGCCAGTCCGGTATGCTGACCCTGCAAAAGGACACTCTGAGCGGTAGTGGCGCTGCGTGCCCAGTTATATTCATATCCGGCACGGCGGGGTTCGCCCCATACTGCTGCTGTTCCGGCAGTGATATTGCGGCTGCGAACCAATTGTTCCAGCCAGTTGAAGGTTACGCTGGCGAAAACGCCACCCCGATTATCATTCGCGCGGTACTCATCAACGCTGCTGTCGCCCAGAATGCCGATTCGCAGCGGCGGTACCTGCGCAAACAGCGGATTGACGGACACGCCCAATAATAGGCTGAGTGCGACAAAAAGACCTAAGAGCCATCTCCTGTTTTTGAAACGTCCCATTACCTCACCTATTCGATTGACCCAAGGCACACGCCGATTTTCCCGCTTTCCAGACAGGGAAACCCGCCGCTTACAGTACGGAAAACCTCCTATCAGGCTCCGACTTGCAGCAGTTCCGATTGTCCCACAGTCGCAGTCCATCGTGATCTAAAAAGTTGGTTAGAAAAATCCCCGTGATTTCCGGTAAAGTAACCACAGCAGTAAATAGCTCATTCCCGATGATGAACGGTTTCAGGGGAAAATGCTATATCCATCCGATATGGTATACGTGAAACGCCCGACAGAGTTTCTCATTCTGTCGGGCGTAAGACCGAGGAGATTAGAACAAGGTCACGCGGATGGTGACGGTTGCGGTGGATGTGCCGCCGTGTCCGTCACTGATGGTGTAGGTAAAGGTGACGGTGCCAATCCAGTTGGAACGGGGTTTGAACGTCAGATTACTGCCCGATAGAGTCAATGTACCGCTGGTGGGCGCTGTGTAACTGATGACACTGCGCGTGTCGCCATCGACATCAGTATCATTGCTCAACAAGCTGTTGTAACTGATAGTGAGTGTCTTGTTTATCCGCACCGAGAACGTGTCAGCTTTCGCTACGGGCGCGTCATTCACGGCGGTGATGGTGATGGTCACCGTGACCGTATTCGATGTCGTGATTCCGTCGCTGGCGCGGTAGGTAAAGCTGTCACTGCCGTTGACATTGGCGTTGGGCGTGTAGGTAAACCCGCCGTTACTGTTGAGCGTCAGTGTGCCCTTGGTCGGTGATGTCACCAGCGTGGCGGTCAGCGTGTTGCCATCTGCATCCGTATCGTTGGTCAGTACACCCTTCGCCGCCACATTCAGCGTCGTATCTTCGTTCGTGGTATAGCTGTCCGCCACCGCAACCGGCGCACGATTGACTGCCACAATCGTAATCGTCACTGTGACGGTGTTGGAATTCGCGCTGCCATCATTGGCGCGATAGGTGAAACTGTCGCTCCCGCTGGCAGTCGGGTTGGGGATATAGCTGAAGCCGCCATTGCTGTTGAGCGTCAATGTGCCTTTGGTCGGCGATGTTACCAGCGCGGCAGTCAAGCTGTCGCCGTCAACATCGTTGTCGTTCGCCAGCACACCGCTGGCGGCTACCGTCAAGGTCGCACCGGAGTTCACCGAGTAAGCATCCGCAGCAGCTACCGGCGCATCGTTCACTGCGTTGATCGTGATGGTCACGGTCACAACGTTTGAATCTGCTGCACCATCATTGGCCTTGTAACTGAAGCTGTCGCTGCCGTTTATGTTCGCGTTGGGTGTATAGGTAAAACTGCCATTACTGCTGAGGCTCAGGACACCTTTCGTCGGCGCTGTCACCAGAATCGCTGTCAGCGCACTGCCTTCCACATCCGTGTCGTTGGTCAGGACACCCTTTGCCGGGACACTCAACGCCGTGTCTTCGTTGGTCACATAGCTATCCGCTGCCGCAACCGGAGCATCATTCACCGCGTTGATGGTGATGGTTACGGTCACGACATTTGAATCCGCCATGCCATCACTGGCTTTGTAGCTGAAGCTGTCGCTGCCATTTACGTTGACGTTGGGAACATAAATCAGCGAGCCGTCCGCATCCAAAATCAACGAACCTTTGACCGTCGATGTTACCAGCAGCGCAGTCAGGTTATTCCTGTCTGAATCCGTGTCATTGGCTAACACGCCGCTGCTGGCATTAACATTCAGCAGGCCATCTTCTGCCATCGTGAATGTGTCAGGAACAGCAGCAGGTGCATGATTGACGGGCGGCACATAATTGACCGTCAGGGTCACTGTCGCGTTGGCGCTTCCGCCACGTCCATCGCTGATCGTGTAGCCAAAGCTGTCGCTGCCGGAGTAGCCCGCATTGGGCGCATAAATGAAGCCGTTCGCATCGGTTGTCACTACGCCGTTTGCTGCTGGACTGTAGGAAATGACACTCAAAGGATCATTATCCGGATCGCTGTCGTTTGACAGCAGCGCTGCATACGAAATACTGACCGGCACGTCCTGATTGGTCATCGCCGTGTCGTTATTCGCAACTGGAACTTGATTGCTGGGCGGCGGCACATAATTGACCGTCACGGTCACTGTCGCGCTGGCTGTCCCTCCGCGTCCATCGCTGATCGTGTAGCCAAAGCTGTCGCTGCCGGAGTAGCCCGCATTGGGCGTGTAGATGAAGCCATTGGCATCGGTTGTCACCACGCCATTGGTCGCTGGACTGTAGGAAATCACGATCAGCGTATCATTATCCGGGTCGCTGTCATTCGCCAGCAGGGACGCATAGCTGATGCTGACAGGCACATCCTGATCGGTGGTCGCCGTGTCATTATTCGCAATCGGAGCCTGATTCGGTGGTGGTGGCGGGGGTACATAATTGACCGTCACGGTCACTATCGCGCTGGCTGTCCCCCCGCGTCCATCGCTGATCGTGTAGCCAAAGCTGTCGCTGCCGGAGTAGCCTGTGTTGGGTGTGTAGATAAAGCCGTTCGCATCGGTTGTCACCACGCCATTGGCAGCCTGCGTATAAGCGGTTACGGTCAGCGCATCATTATCCAGATCACTGTCGTTTGACAGCAGCGCTGCATACGGTATGTTCACGGCGGTATCCTGATCCGTGACTGCTGTGTCATTTCCTGCCATCGGAGGGCGGTTCGGCGGAACAATGATGATATTGACCGTCGCGCTGGCGCTTCCACCGTGACCATCACTGATCGTATAGGTGAAGCTGTCGCTGCCAGCGTAGTCTGGGTTGGGTGTGTAGGTTAAGCCCGATGCGCTGCTGGTCAGCACCCCATGCAGCGGTTGAGTGGTGCTGGTGACGTTGAGCGCATCCTGATTCGCGTCGGTATCATTGCTAATCAGGATGCCGTAACTGATGTTGACCGCCGCATTCTGACCCGTCGTAACGGTATCGTTGTTCGCAACCGGGGCAATGTTCGGTTGAGGCGATAATCCAGCAGTTGCCAGAATTTCCTGGTCGCTAAACAGCGGGATATTCGCGCCTGTAAGCTGGTTGATGAGCAGCAAATACTGGTTGGCAAATAAGCCTTCGGTGATGGTTCCGATATGAATATGATCGCCCAGCACCGCGTTATGGGGGTCATCTCCAAAGGTAAACAAATTCAGGCCCACGCCGCTGATATTCAGCGTACCGTTGACAGACTGACCGCCCAAACTGGTACCGTAGGCATTGGTGTCAAAGACCAGCATTCCACGCGCCGCTGCCATGCTCTTAATGCCAGTGTTCACCTGAGCAATAGCATTACTCACGCGCTGTCGTTTGGCAGGGTCCTGAAAGCGGGGATCGGTCAGCACCGATAGTGTCAGACTAAAATCGGTGAGAGTCGTCGCAATCATCGGGATGCGACGTGCCGCCAGAACGGTATCCACAGCGGTAGTGATATACAGAATTTCCAGATTGACTTTGGTAGCGACTTCCTGATCGGATAAGGTACCGTCGTAGATAGCCGCGTAGCCATTGGAAACGTAGGGCGCGAAATCCTGATTGCCAACCGAGATCACCGCCACGTCAATTTTGCCCTGCGAGACCTGGTTAGCCAGCCCGGTATGCTCGCCCTGTAAAATGACACCCTGAGCGGTAGCGGCAGTACGTGCCCAATTGTATTCATACCCGGAACGGCGGGGTTCGCCCCACGTTCCCCATGCCCCGGCGGTCACATTGCGGCTGCGTACCAGTTGTTCGACCCAATTGAAGGTTACGCTGCCAAAACTGCCGCCCCGATTATCATTTGCGCGGTATTCATCCACGCTGCTGTCGCCCAGAATGCCGATCCGCAGCGCGGGTGTCTGCGCAAATGCTGGACTAAACGATAGACCCAGTAGAAGGCTGAGTGCAACACAAAGCCGCAGAAGCCATCCCCGAATATTGAATGGTTCCATAACCCCCGTCCTATAAAATTGAAACAATCACGCCTATTACAATCCGCTTTCAGACATGGATTGCTGCTGCTGACTACACCGAAAACCCCCTTTTCGGTTTTGCCTTACAGCATACTAAGGATAACTGTTTCGCTGCCCACAAATTCATGACAAATGTAATGTCATTGAAATGAATTATAGTAAAACTCACAAATTTATGCAACAACATCATAGCGTATGTATGTTTTATCAAACGAGTAATATAACCACTTGTAAATGAATTGTCTTTTTAACGCGGAAATACCGCCAGTTCCAACAATTGACTTCATTCTTTAAGAATGCTAGAGTTGCGTTGGGTGTAAAAGGGCAGTTCGTTTTCTCCCTGTGCATCGCCTTTATCTGATGCAAGCGGAGACGAGGACAGCGCCCGCTGTTTTCGAGCCTCTCTCGTTTATTATGTTGCGGTTCGTCACACCCGCGCTTCGGACAGTCCCACCCCTTGCCCTGGGCTGACCGCGTGTTCGCCACTCTTTATTCGCGAACCCCGCTGGCAGGCAACCGCAGGAGTTCGACAACATGACCCCTGATTTCATTTCACGCCTGCTTGCGATGGTCATTTTTGCACTGCTCGGCGCGCGCCTGGGTCAGGATGCAGCCCCCGCGCTGGGTTTGCCCGATACCGCAACCTCGATTATCTTCTCCATGATTGGCGTTCTGTTCGGCCTGCTGATCGGCCCCTGGATCAGTGTGCGTCCGCTGCGCAGTATGCGCCGCGCTGTCACCGAAACCCCGGTTGAAACGCTGCTGACCTCTTTGATCGGTTTAATCGGTGGACTGGCAATCGCACTGCTGCTGGCCTATCCCCTGTCGCAGCTTCAATCGCCTTTCGGCAATTACGCCCCAACCGTCGCCTCGGCTGTCTTTGGTTATCTTGGACTGACGCTGTTCCGCTTAAGGGCGCGTGAACTGCTGGGGCTGCTGAGTGATCGCAGCGGCAGACGGGCACGCACCCTGTTTATGGGCGCAGAACGCACCATACTGCTGGATACCAGCGTGCTGATTGACGGGCGTATCGTGGACATCGCCCAAACGGGTTTTCTGGGCGGGACGCTGGCTGTGCCGCGTTTCGTGATTTCGGAACTGCATCAGGTCGCCGACTCGGCTGACCCGTTACGCCGCAGTCGAGGACGGCACGGCCTTTCCAACCTGACGGAACTCCAGCGCGACGGTATATCGCCCTTCAAAATCATCGAAGAAGATATACCCGAGATCAGCGCAGTGGATGACAAGCTGGTGGCGCTGGCCTTGAAAATACATGCCTTGATTATCACTAACGATAACCCCCTCAACAATGTGGCGGAAGCGCAGGGCGTGATGGTGCTCAACGTCAATTTACTGGCGAATGCCGTCCGTTCGATGTATCTGCCGGGAGAATCCTTCGCCATCCGCATCATTCAGGAAGGCCGCGAACCGGATCAGGGCGTGGGTTATCTGGAAGATGGGACAATGGTGGTGGTCGAAGGTGGACATGAATTCATGGATCGCGCCATTCAGGTCACGGTGACGCGCTTCATCAACCGTCCCACCGGGCGCATGTATTTCGCTGTCCCGGAAAAGACGTAGCTTACTGTTCCGGTAGTAAATAAATCTGATACCCATCCGCGTCGTAAACCAGGGTCGCGTCATCTGTCCAGTTTGGCGCGGCGTTCGTCTCACGGTTCAAAGCGCGTTCCAGATCGCCGTAGATGATGTAACGGATATTGAACTCGTCATACAGCGCCTGCCGCTCATCCGCGCTCATCTGATTGCTGAAAAAGCGCTCCGTAGTGGCGGTTTTCGCGGTGGCGAACATCGTTTCCGGCCCATGCCCGACATACGGACGGAGATTGGTGAAGGCCGGGAGGATATTGCCCGTGTCGAAGGTGGACAGCACAATCGAATCCGGCGCGGCATTCTGATTCAGCCAATCCAGCGCGTGAATAGCCGTGACAGGCTGAAACAAGGGGCGCGATGGACTCAGCACCGCCAACAGGCTGCCGAACAGCAGCAGGGCGGAACTCAGGGAGGCCGTGACCATCAGCGGACGTACCAGCCGTTTCCATCGCGCCTGACGTGCCATGAAGCGCAGTCCGGCAGCGGCTAAAATCGCCAGCGGTACAATCACCGCCTCTGCCATGCGGCGCTGCACATTCATCGGCAGATACACCAGAATCGGCACAGCGTCCACCGATTATTGCCGGAATCACCAGCAAAATATAGGCGGCGATGTATTGCAAGGGATGTGGCGAGGGCAGCAAATTCTGTGCCGACCACTGCGCGAAAACGGCATCGCGTGAAAACACGAACGCATAATATCCAAAGAGCGGCAGCGCGATCAGCGCACTCATCCCGCCCACCAGCGCCAGTCCCAGCGGAAAACGCCGCGTCCCGATCCACAGCGCCAGTCCCCACGCGCCCAAAATGCAGTCGATAATCACCAGATAGAACGGCACGGCTAACCCGACAATAATCCAGCATACCGCCGCGATCAAAATGTATCGTAGGGACACGATATATCGTGTCCCTACCGGGAGTCTCGTCATTCCCCCCATCACCACCATCAAACCCGTCAGCAGCGCCGCCCGTGCCAGCGCAAGATGCGGCAGGCCGGACAATATCTGAAAGCTGAAGCCTTCCGGGATGAAGAAATCGGCTGGAGCACTGCCCAACCAATCGCCCAATCCGACCAGCGTCAGCAGCCAGCCAAAACCGCCGCCAAGTGTCGCCAGCACGAGCGCCAGCAAACGGGTGCGCGGCGCATGGATAAACACCGCGATAAAGCGATACAGTACCCCGATAAACAGCGTGTCAAAAATAATGCGCATGGCGTGGAAAATAAGCGTCATCGCGTCGATCAGCGCCGGGTCACGGTCATTGACGAACAAACCAACCAGCCGCCCCGGTATGATGTACGGCAGGAAGATCAGCGGTGCGCCGGATTTGGCTTCCGGGGTATAGAACAGGTAGAAATCGCTGATGCCGCGCGCGCCCAGCCGCATTTTACCCATATACGAATAGCCGTCATCACTGCCGAAGATGAAACCGCTGAAACGCCAATCAGTTCCCTGCTGTGCCCAACCGACGATATAGGGCAGCGACGTGAGCACAATAATCACCAGCGCATACACCCACACCCGCCGCCATTCCTGTCGCGAAATTCTGGCTTCAATCATCACTCAGTTTATCCCTGATTAGCTGAAACGCTCTCTCATCATAAACCGGGATGCTGATGAACACCAAAAACATGTTCAATCCAATTATTGCTGAATATCCCTTAAAATGGTGATAGACAGCACATTGGACAACCACTTTATGTCGCACATCTATGTCAGCTACTGCCGGGAAGATGAAGATTACGCGCGCACCTTAATCTACCAACTGACCACATTGGGGTTTGATGTCTGGGTAGATGAAAACGTGAACTTCGACTATGACTGGTGGGGAACTATTTCCGATGCCATCCAGTCCGCTAGAGCCTTTATAGTCATCATTAGCGCGGAGGCGCGACACTCCGAATGGGTGCAGCGCGAAGTCAGCCTCGCGAATGATTTCGGTTTACCCACCCTTCCACTGTGGCTGTCGGGTGAGTTTTACAAGGATGATGAGTGGCCGATTGACACGGATACACCCTTCCTCGATGTACGCAGTGACAAAATGCCGTCGGGCGAATTGATCGAGTGGCTGAAAAAATCGCAGGTACAGCGGAAACATTCGGGTAAAACAATCACCCCGCCCAAACCTGAACGCGGCTCGAATGTAGGAATGATTGCTTTAGGTATTGTGTTCCTTGCATTGGTATTTTTTGTCTTGAGCCGAGCGAGCGATAAAAAACCGACTGTCCCCCAAAGTTGGGTCACATACCTTCCAACTCTGCGTCCAACATCTATCCGGCGATCAACCGGTATGCCGCGCTCGACAAACACACCACGACCAACTATCACACTATCCCCAACGCCAATGGGCGCGGGTACGGGTCAAATCGCTTTTGCTTCCGGTCAATACGGGTCTTCGCAGATTTATACAATCTACACCGACGGTACTGGCCTCTATCAACTAACCGATAAAAAAGGTAGCAACAAAAACCCTGTCTGGTCGCCGGATGGGACACGTATTGCCTTTGTTGCTATTCGCGATGGATATGCTGAAATCTATGTAATGAATTTTAATGGAGCGAATCAGCAAAGACTAACCAACAATATATATGCTGATGAATCACCTGCGTGGTCGCCGGATGGAAAACAAATTGCCTTTGTATCTCATCGTGATGGGAATAGTGAAATCTATGTAATGAATGCCGATGGAACGCATCAGCAAAGGTTAACAAATAATCGGGATAAGGATAATTATCCAACCTGGTCACCGGATGGGACGCGCATCGCCTTCACTTCATTCCGGGATGGAAACGGCGAAATTTATGTCATCAATCTCGATGACCGTCATGAGTATCCATTGACTGTTTTTCCAATGACCAATGATGTTCAACCTGCATGGTCTCCCAACGGTCTTCAGATTGCCTTTGCAGCAGTTACAGCGGATTTCAGCGATATTTATGTGGTCGATAAGGATGGCAGCAACCTGCGCAATCTCACTCAGGGGATTGGTAGAAATGCTGCTCCCTCTTGGTCACCGGATAGCAGCCTTATCGCTTTCCAATCTAACCGGGATGGTAATAGCGAAATTGTCCTCATGAATGCCGATGGAACAAATCAGCACCCAATCAAAAGATTCATTGCATATACTCCAGCATGGCAGCCTCGGAATTAATCAGCCTTCCTTCACCAGCGGCAAGGTCATGGTAATAGTCGCACCTTTCCCCAATCCAGCGCTGGTCGCCCAGATGCGTCCGCCGTGTGCTTCCACCAGTGCGCGGGCGATGCTCAGGCCGATGCCCATGCCGCCGTGTGTGCGCGTCATATGATCCTGCACCTGATAAAACTTATCGAAGATGCGCTCTAACTGGTTCGCCTCAATACCAATCCCCGTATCCGTCACAGCAATCCACATCTCATCCTGATTGTGAACCTCGGCTTTTACCGTAATCGTGCTGCCTTCCGGCGTGAAGCGCACCGCGTTATTCAGGATATTGGTCAGCGCCATCACCGCCCGGATGCGGTCTACAAATAACAGGCTTTTGGACGGTACATCAAGCGTGATGTGATGGTTTTTGGCTTCCGCCATGCCCAGAACATCCTGCACCGCGTCATCCACGATTTCTTCCACCGAAATTGATTCGCGCACCAGTTCCGAAGCGCTCTGCTGTAAATAACGCAAATTCATCAGGTCTTCGATAATTCGCCGCAATTGCAAACCGCTCGCCAGCACTTTAGCGGCGTGTTCATTCATCTTCCCTTCGGACTCTTCCTGTAGAAAACTGGCGTAGCCCAGGATGATCGAAAGCGGTGTGCGCAGTTCATGCGAAGCAATCGCGATGAAATCATTTTTCAGCTTATCGACTTCGCTTAATTCCTGATTGGCTTTTTTCAGATCGGTCACGAGCTGTGCTCGTTCGATAGCTATCGCCGCCTGTGCCGCCAGCACGGAGAGATAATGGCGGTCATCTTCTTTCCAGGGCAGTTGGCGTTTATTGACCACTTCCAGCACACCAATGGTATGGCTTTTGGAAGTCATCGGCACACCCATCAGCGAACGGGTCTCGAAATGTTTTTCTTCGTCCAGCTTGTTGTAATGACGCGAATCAGCATTCACATCATCCACCTGAACGATTTCTTTTTTCATCAAAATCGTCCCCGCGATGCTGTTTTCCAGCGGAACCGCTTTGCCGATCAGATGCAGATTAGCCTGCGTGCTGGTCGTCACGGTAAAACGCAGTTCGCGCGTCTGCTCATCCCACAGCAGGACCGAAGCGCCTTCTGAATCGGTTATTTTGGCGGCTGCATCCATCAGTTGACCCAACAGGGCATCCAGTTCCAGCGTGGAATTAAGCGCCACGCTGACTTCCGCCAATTGGTTCAACACATCAACTTTGTGTTCCATATGCTGAATGCGTTCATCCTGGTTAACCATCCATCATTCCTTTTGGTAGGGTTTCCAAAACCGTCCATGCCCATCGTCATCATGTCTTATGAGGAGTTTAGCACCGCTTTGGCATATCGGGCAGTTGAGGAGTTTGAAAAAAGAAATTTTCCCATCTCTTGTTAAATATAAAAGATAGTAGTCTTAGTAGGGGCTGTCTAAACTGTCTAAAACTTTGTAATAGTTTGTGTCAGGTTTGTTTTTTATCACAAGTATGACCCATCCTGACCCGCTATATCGCTGATATAACCCTGACGAATTGTTAAATCGGGTTTGCGAGGGTTACAAGTTTTAGACAGGTACCTGTCTAAAACTCCGAAAGTTTTCGACAGTTTGAACAGGAAGTTGGTTTAGTTTTCGACATTTTCTAAACGTGCCTATTACCGAACTAAAGGTTATGAACAGTCAGGATTATACTTATGAACAGGTTTTAGACAATTTGGGTAATGTTTTAGACAGGTTTTAGACAGGCAAATTACCCAAATGGTCTCCGATTTGGATTAATGTGGGTTATAAACGGGTTTGGAAGGTTGGGATATTGATTCATCATGCCGTATATCCCAAGTGAATTTGGGATATATCGCCATCCAGACGCTCATTTTTGGGATAACGATCTGCATTACAACCTGCTACGTCTGTTCTACATGAGACTTCCATAAGTATTACGTTCATCTGACCAAACTCCTATGCGCTTCTGACTTGCGCTCGTGTATCCTGCCTGAACAGCCGTTCTGGTTGTAACTTTTACTGTAAGTGTATGGAGATTCGTTGTAATGCGAGTAATGCTTCGTAGTCTATTGATTGCTGCTCTGGCTGTGATCGCGTCTGGCCTCATGATTTCGCGACAGCCCGCACAGGCGGCAGATCGTCAGGTCTGGGTCTATTATTTCGGCTGGTATACTGGCGATTCATGGGGCGATGGTCGCCTGATCGACCATCCCGCTTTCGGTAATTATGATTCGCGCGATGGCGGTCTGGTCGGCGGGCAGATCGACTCGGCGAAAAGCGCGGGCATCGATGCTTTTATCATGAGCTGGTACGGCCCGAAGAACGACAACCTCACCCATCAGGTGTTCAATACCCTGCTCGATCAGGCATCGGCACGGGGATTTCACGCGGCGGTTTCGCTCGATATGGCTGACCCCGGTTATAACACCAGCGTCGATGAAGTCATTCAATCCCTGCAATATGTGATTAATGACCGCGCCAATCACCCTGGCTATCTGCGTTATGATGGCAAGCCGGTCATCTACTTCTGGAATGAAGCCCGTTTTTCGGTCAGCGATTGGCAGAACATCCGCGCACAGGTGGATCGTGACCACAACACCATCTGGGTGGCGGAAGGCACACGCACGGGCTATCTGCCCACCTTTGATGGCCTGTATCTGTTCAATACCGCCTGGGCGAGTAATCCCGCCGCGACAGCCCAGCAGTGGATGAACGCCACCCTCAACGCAGGCGGCACGTTCTATACCCCCACCGTCTTACCGGGATGGGACGAATCGCGCATCAGTGGACGCGGCAATCCCACTGCACCTCGTGACCGCGATAACGGTCAATTCCTCACCCGTAGTTGGAACGGCGCGGCCTCTACCAACGCCAACGCCATTCTCATCGTCAGTTGGAACGAATATCTGGAAAATTCCTACATCGAGCCGAGTGTGAATTTCGGTACACAGTCGCTCGACGTGCTGCGTCCCCTCATCGCATCCTGGAAAGGTGGCGGTTCGGCTCCTGATCTGACCATTCCAGCAGCCAATCCGGGTGATCGTGTCCTCTCGCCCACCGTCGTGCTGAATGTGCGTTCTGGAGCGGGTGCGGATAACGCCGCCCTCGGTAAAATTCGCCCCGGTGATGTCTATGCAGTGCGCGGCGAATCGGACGGTTGGTTCCAGATCGACTTCAACGGTGGACAGGGATGGGTATCCGCCCAGTTCGTCACCATCACTAACGGCACAGTACCAGCAGGAGCGCCCCCCGCCGCGCCAACCGGTATCACGCTCACCATCACCAACAACGTGCGGATGCGCAGCGCCCCCGGCACCGGAGCCGAAACCCTGCGCACCATCGGCTATCAAACCGTGTTGGATGCCGTCGGACGTACTGCCGATAATTCCTGGGTGCAGGTCAATTATCAGGGAGCCAGCGGCTGGGTATCCGCCCAGTTCGGCAACCTGAGCGCCGACATCAACAGCCTGCCTGTAACCGGGTAAGTTTTCCTCGAGGGGACGATCTGCGGGTCGTCCCTTTCTATAGGAGTGCTGAATATCAAGAGTATGCCAACAATGTCGTGAATCTAATTTGACCTATAAAACATCTGTGCTAGACTAAAAGGGCTTCGCTTTCCTCTACATCGGTTAAAACCGCGTCGTTTCCAGCGAAGTATTCTATAAAATAGCTGGGAGAGTGTTGCCATGAGAAAAGTAATCTACTGTATGAACGTGTCGCTCGACGGTTTTATTGAGGATTCAAACGGTTCACTCGACTGGGGCAATCCCGATGAGGAACTCCACCGGTTCTTCAACGAGCAGGAACGGGAGTTCGGTTTCCAGTTGTACGGGCGACGGATATACGAGAACATGGCAGCTCACTGGACAACAGCGCATACCAACCCGTCAGCGCCAGCCCATGAGATCGAGTATGCCCGTATCTGGCAGAGCATACCCAAGATCGTGTTCTCAAAGACCCTTCAGCAAGTTGGCGCGAACGCAAGGCTGGTGCGCGATAACATTGCCGAAGAGGTCAGAGCGTTGAAAGCGCAGTCCGGTAAGGACATGGTGGTTTGTTGCGCTGGCCTTGCCGCGAGTTTTATGCGGCTCGATCTGATTGATGAATACCGTCCCGTTGTCCATCCTGTCGTTCTGGGAGGCGGCAAACCCATGTTCCCGGCGCTGGACAAGCTAATCAGCTTGCGGCTGATTGAAACCCGGCGATTCGGGAGTGGGGTCGTCCTGCTCCGCTACCAGCGTGCAGATCAAACGTAATAATCTGTGGATTTTCCTCAGCCTTTATCCCGGTTAGTCCATCCTTATACACCGGGAAAAAAGTCATCTGCTCGTTCAATCGCGGTTCTTCCACCGCAAAGGCCAGCAGATGAGCCAATCAGTTCTTGCTTTTCATCTGCTGACTTCCCCCGTAATTACTTTAGGGTGAGCAGGTAAGCAATCAAATCATTGATCTGTTCAGGGGTGAAGATGGTGCCGTAGACTTTGGGCATCAAATTATCGGGGAAACCCGTCATCACAGACGCGCTTGGATTCGTGATCGATGTGCGCAAAAATTCAACCGTCTCTTCAAAGGTTCGTTCGGGCGCTGCGGTTGCTTCTGCTGTCGACTCGCCCATATTCATGCCGCTCATGGCATCGTGTGTGTCGGTAGGTGCTACCGTCGCCTGACCCATGTTCATACCGCTCATAGCGTTTGCCTCAGTGGGCACTGCCGTCGCTCCGCCCATGTTCATACCGCTCATGGCATCTGTGGATACTGCTGTCGCTTCGCCCGCTGCATCATGGGTGTCATGGCTGTCGGGGGCGGCAGCATCATGCTCATGTACATGCCCGCTAATGCCGAATAATCCCGGACCAACCAACGTCTCGGTACTATCCACGCGGTGGCAGGTGGCACAGGCAAACGAAACCTCCGGTCTGATGGTGTTGAACAGGATTTTCCCCTGTTCCGGATCACCAACCGTACGTGCCAGAGCCAGTGCAGCCGCTTCTGCCTCCGGGTCATCAACATGGGCATCGCTATCGCTATTGAAGTCAGCGTGTTCCAATTCGTGGGCCGATTCTACCACTGCGGTGTCCGTAAAACCGCACTCAATGGCTAGAGCCTGATACGCAATCGCTGTTCGATACAGGGTAGCCAGCGCGGCATGAAGATCCGTTTTGGCTTCTTCAGCAAAATTTGCCAGTTCCTGCGCATGTTCATTCTGATGTTCAATCACATGCTCCACATCGCATTCGGAATGGTCATTTTGTGCCAGAGCGCCCTGAGCCAGCAGCAGCGCCCCCAGCAAAGTACAGATGAAGGTAAATCCCAGGATGAGTCTTCTATTGAATCGCATATTCCTAATCTCCATTGCCTAAAGCGTTCTGATTACTTATTTTATATGCAGTGCTTCACGCATACTATCATACTGAAAATGACTCAGCCAATGGTTCACCCATAACAAAAATGGGCGACCTCACGATCACCCACTTTTTACTCAGGACTGTCTACTCAGCACTACTTTCCCGGACGCACCTCAATGAACGGCACAGCATTGAGCGCCCCGTCCACCACCACCTGAACCGTGTGCGTCTCGTCCAGTTCCGCGATCCCGCTGAAGTGGAACGCTCCGGTCAGCGGGTTCACCGTCTGAATCGTCAACGCGCCCTCGTGTGTCTCAAAGTAATTCGCGGCACCTGCCAGCGTCGCGCCCACCGTCAGCACCGTCCGGTTATCATCGCTGTAGGCCGCGTTGTACTCAATAATGTGGTACGTTCCCGGCGTGATGTCCTCCGGCAGCGCGAAAATCACAAAGGGATCGGTTGACTCCGCGTTCGGCTTGGTCAGATTCAGGGTAAATCCGCTTGTGGCATTCAACACCGGGCTGTAAGACGCAGTGCCGCTTAGAGTCGTAAACTGCCCTGTTGTCGGGTCAGTATATTTCACCCGGAACTCTCCCGGCGCGATGCCGCTCAAATCGACAGGTACTTCCTGCGGCGGCGTATTCGGAGTTACAACAGGGGTTGGCGGAATCGGCGTACTGTCGGCTGTACAGCCAGCGAGCAGCAGCGCGAAAATCGTCATCGCAAAAACAGCATATTTCATACTTACTTTTCCTTCAGCAAAAAGAGAGACACATGGGGCAGTGAAAATAAATCCGGCTGATTATCACGCAGGGACACGATATATCGTGTCCCTACTTTGGTTATCGATGCACTCAATTCGCTCGCCAGATCGTCCCGTCTGCACGATCTTCCAGCGTCACGCCCAGCTTCGCCAGCTCATTACGGATGCGGTCTCCCTCGGCGTAATTTTTGTTGGCGCGTGCCTGCTTGCGCATCTCGATCAGGAGTTCAATCAAGCCTGCCTCACGCTGACCATTGCTGCTTGAGGTATCCGCTGCCGGGATAATCCCCAGCACATCGCCGCCCAGTTCACGGTAAGTGGCCTCAATCGCTTCCAGCACGCTTTTCCCGACAGCCGTACCGCCGTTGAGCAGTTTATTGACTTCACTGGTCAGTTCTTGCAGCACCGCCAGCGCTTTCGGCGTATTGAAATCATCATCCATGACTTCGCGGAAATCGGCCTTCGTCTTTTCCAGTTGCGCGAGGAATGCCTTACCCGCATCGCCTTCCGGAGCGCTGCTCATCATCTGCCGTGTCAGCCGCACCGCGCCATATAAGCGTTCCCATCCACCTGATGCAGCGATGAGCGCATCCTTGCTGTAATCCACCGGACTGCTGTAATGGGCACTCAGGGTAAAGAAGCGAATCACTTCCGGACGATTTTCCTTCAGCGCGTCCTTGATGGTGATGAAATTGCCCAGACTCTTGGACATCTTCACACCGTCCACTGTCAGACTGCCGACCAGCATCCAATAGCGGGCGAAATCCGCATCATTGGCGCATTCGCTCTGTACGATTTCGCTCTCGTTATGCGGGAAAATGTTGTCGATGCCTCCGCCGTGAATATCGAAGGTTGGCCCCAGATATTTCTTCGCCATCGCCGAGCATTCAATGTGCCAGCCGGGGAAACCCTCGCCCCAGGGACTATCCCAGCGCATGATATGTTCCGGTTCCGCTCGTTTCCACAGCGCGAAATCTTCCGGGTTACGTTTTTCATCGCGCACGGCTTCGCGCGAACCGGCTTCCTGTGCTTCGATCTTACGATTCGACAGCTTGCCGTATTCCGGCGCACTGGTCACGTCGAAATACACGCTGCCATCCGCGACATAGGCATTCCCTTTGTCGATGAGCGTCTGGATCATCTTCTGCTGTTCAGGGATATGCCCGCTGGCGCGCGGCTGAATATCTGGCGGGAGATTGCCCAGTGCCGCCATATCCTGAAAATAATTCCGCGCGTAGAACTCGACAATCTGCATCGGCTTGGCCTGTAGCTGCGAAGCTTTCTTCAGAATGCGATCTTCACCCGTTTCCAGCAGATGCCCTACGTCGGTGATATTCTGCACGTACAGCACTTCATTGCCGACATAGCGCAGGTAACGCACGATTACATCAAACGAGACATACGTCTTGGCATGACCGAGATGCGAAAACTCCTGCACCGTCGGCCCGCATACATACATATTTATCCGCCCCGGAGTCAGCGGTACAAAATCCTGTTTTTCACGCCCCAGCACATTGAAAATCTTCAGAGCCATATATGCCTTACCCCGTTTGAAGTTCCACTAAGCGATTGTATTGTAGCGTAGAAGTACCCCTTGTCCTATACAAAATTAGCGCCAAAGGGCTACACTCAATAATAGACATGATATGCTGCACGGAGGTTACCCCTTGACCGAGAAAGCCTATATCGGATTGAATGAGGAAAACTGCTGGACGCTGTATTATGGCGATGGCAGCGAAGACCAGCAATATATCCTTGCCATCGGGCAGCCCTTCGAGTTAGGCGATGTTATTCGCCAGGCCGTCAGCGAGCTTCAGCAGTGGGCGTGGGAAAATGGCTACGAAATCGACGCGCCGCTCTACAGCAAAATGGATGTGTCGATTCGGGAAATGGTCGGGGAGGAGATTTTTGACGAGTTGTTCGTTCCGCCGCAGGAGGATGAATCGCAATAAAAACAGGGACGCAGTGGTTACTACGTCCCTGTCTCCTGTTGAGATCAGATTTTATTTATCCGCCGCAGGAGATTGTCGCTTGTGGCTCACTCTTGCCCGGATGTCCGACCTGCTGGTCAGCAATCAGGGTCACACTTCCGCCGCCGCTGTAAAGTATCTGCGTGGTATTACCACCCTCAAGCTGCACCGTTCCGCTTTCCACTACAGTGCCATCCACGATAATGCGATATTCAGTCGGAGCAACCATGTTGCCTTCGCCCCATTTGCCCGTGTTGCGGATGGTGAAGATCGCTACACTGCCATCACACTGAGCGCTCACCTGCAAACTGGAGCAGTCCAGACGATCAGGGTTGTTCTTCTGGCAGCCATAGACTGGCGCGGGTGTTGGGGTTATATCAACGGTTGGTTCAGGTGTAACTTCCTGAGTCGGCTCTGGCGTAACCTCAACCGTTGGTTCGGGAGTGATTTCCGGCGTAACTTGCGGACATTCAATTGTCGTGAAGGCCAGACCGCCGCCGACCATCAGGGTTAGCGTGCCAAAGGTATTCGGGTAAACCAGCGATGTGGTTTCGCCGCTCAACAGTTGGATGTCGCCCTGGTCGATAACGTTGCCAAGTCCATTGACCACCACATAGGATGACGGAGAAAGCATATCGCCGCCATAATTGGTGATGATAAAGGCGATGGAGCCATCCAGCCAGCACTGCGCATCAGCGGTGAGGCTTGGTACATCCGGGGGTGGAGTCACTTCAGGGGTCGGTGTAAGGCAATCCAGAACGGCGTAAGCCAGGCCACCGTCCACGATAAGGGTCAAACTGCCATATTGTGTCGGGTATACCAGTGTTGTGCTCTGGCCGCTGGCAAGTTGAATGCTGTTCTGTTCAACGATATTGCCATTGGCATCGGTCACGGTATAGCCGGAGGGCGAAAGCATATCGCTGCCGTTGTTGGTGATGATGAAAGCCATCGTGCCGTCCAAATAGCACTGCGCATCGGCGGTGAGGTTTGGCGCATCCGGTGGCGGAGTCACTTCAGGGGTCGGCTCGCCGCACTGCGGCAGGATGCTGGGGAGAATAACCAGATCACCCATCGTCAGTGACAGGGGGCCATAATTGACCGAGTAAACCAGCGTGGTTGATTCGCCGCCGTAGAGTTGCAGCGTACCCTGATCGACAACATTATTGCCAGCGTCCGTAACCGTAAACACTTCCGGTTCCGGCATATCGCCGCCATTATTGCTAATCAGGAAGGCGGTGGAGCCATCAGGCCAGCAAATCACCTCACCGGAAAGGGCAGGCGCTTCGGCTGTTGGTGTGACTTCGGGTGTCGGTTCCTCGGTTGGGACTTCAGTGGGAGTCGGTGTATATTCCGGTTCGCCGCAGGTCAATGTAGTACGCGGATGGCTCTTGCCGGGGTGTCCAACCTGTTGGTCAGCTTCCAATGTAGCTGTACCACCGCCCTCATAGCGTATTTCGAGCGTTTCGCCACCTGTGAGCTGAACCGTGCCGCTCTGGACGACTACGCCGTCAACGATGATGCGGTACTCCGTCGGCGCACGCATATCACCATTTCCCGGTTCGCCGCTGTTATGAATAGTAAACACGGCTGCTGTACCGTCGCAGTGTCCGCCCACATCCAGACTGGAGCAGTCCAGCCGGTCAGGGTTATTTTTCTGACATCCGAGTACGGGGGCAGGGGTCGAAATAGAGCCGTTATTCGTGGAAACGTCAGCGGGTTCAGTGGCCTGCCCGTTGTTGCCGTTGCCATGATTGCCATTGTTACCGTTGTTCCCATTGCCATGGTTGCCATTGTCGCCATTATTGCCGTTACCCTGACCATTCTGGGCAGGTGGCGGTGTTGGCTTGGGTGGTTTGTCAAAAGACAAAATCGGACTGGCGACCAGTAATGAAATCGCCAGGATTGCAAAAATGATCAAAAATGAACGATTTTTCGAGTGCATGACTCTCCTCCATTATGCATAGTCTGTACACTCCCATAACCGTTGAGGCGGGGTGAGATGTTACAGCTTGCCTTAATGAATTTCGTAAATACGGGGGCGGTTTTACGGGGTACTTTGGAGCTATTTGAGTTGATTTACCGTTAAGATGATACCGTACTAATCTCCTAAGTCACGAAGCCAATTCCCCCTAAAATCGCAGGGGCTGCCCACAGGAAACCGCCGTACAATGCAAATATCATTATTGAAAAGGGAACACAACACCTCATGCGACCACCAATTTTCGTCCGCCGCGCATTTGTATTGATGCTGCTGATTGCTCTGTTCACCCTGCTTGTCCAGATGGTTGATGCTCAGAACGGCTACCCTATCCAGAATGCGACGTATGTCAACGATTTTGCCAATCTGCTCTCGGCACAGGACATCAGCAACCTGAATGTCACACTGGCAAATTTAAAACGCACTGCCGGGGTTGATGCCGTTGTCGTCACCATCAGTACCGTGAGCGGCTACCGAACAGGCGACTCCACCATCGAATCCTTTGCTACCCATCTTTTTAATACGTGGCGCCTGGGGAATGCCCAGACCAATCGCGGTGTATTGATTCTGGTGGCGGTCAAAGATCGCAAAGTGCGAATTGAAGTGGGTGCAGGCTATGATGCATCGTATAACCGCCGGATGCAGGGCGTTATTGATAACCAGATGCTTCCATCTTTCCGCGAGAATTTGTACAGCAAGGGAATATTGCAGGGCGTACAGGGGGTGATTCAGGTTGTCACCACCCCCAGCAGTCCCATGGACATCCTGTTCAGTAAGGTTGATCCCTCTGTATTGGGGATAACCGCTGTAGTGGGATTAGGCTTTATCGGTTACGGTTTCCTCTATCGCATCCAGCACCGCTGCCCGAACTGCGGACAGGTCACACTCAACATTCAATCGGTTACGCTGGTGAGCGCGACCTATCATTCCACTGGCGAAAGAGAAGTTACCAGTGATTGCCCCAACTGCGGCTATCACAATACACGGACAGTCACCATACCACGCCACTATCGTACACCCAGCGGCGGCAACCGTTCATCCGGTGGAAGCAGCGGCGGTGGCGGACACTCCAGCGGTGGTGGTGCAAGCGGAAGCTGGTAGTAGAGAAAATAAAAAGGGGAGATTGTAGAAATCTCCCCTCGTAAAAACGTACCGAGCGGCCTAATTGCGCGGCGGATGACGTGAAACCATAATGACCGTACCGGGCGCATAGAGCGTCGTGCAGGTGTAGCCGGGGAAGGCATCGGTCAGCCACGCACTCCATAACTGCGGCACACGCGGCGCACCGTTGGCATTCATGTAAATCATGTAGCCGCGTCCCTTCAGACAAATATCGACATCACCAACAAATCCGGTTTGCCCTGTCCCGCTGAACACATCCACAGCCGCGATCACACCCAGATCAAGCACCGTCTTATTACCGATATTGCCGGGGACGGTCAGCGGATTGCCGAGCCAGGTCATGTAACGGCCATTGGCGGCGATCAAGCGGCAGTACAGCCCCGCACGATCAATGTCATTGGTGAAGTGGCTGCGGATCATGCCCGGATTTTCAAAATTGGTATCGGTACAGGCCGTTGCGGGTGGCGGAGCTGGTACTTGCACAACCGTTGTATGGGTCGTGCCAGAGCCGACGATAATGCTGACCGTCGCGATATTCGAATTCGACAGCCCATCATTGACCTGATAGGTGAAAC
>JBGAGR010000052.1:0-33223 GCA_044226645.1 Aggregatilineales bacterium | reverse complement strand
GAAGGGTTGATGTACGGGATTGATGTCAAGCTGCTGGCGCAGCGAGCCAACGCCAGCGCGGTGACGAATCTCCATGATCTGATTCACATCAAGCTGCCGTATCTGGTGGAAGTGAACCGCGAAAAGTTACAGGTTGATCTAGGAAATGACGTGCGCATCAGCCGGACGGCGATTATGCTGCCGCTGACTGAAGATGACAGTTGGCAGTTGCGGTTGCTGGATGTACTGAAGTATCTGGCGGACGGTGTGCAAAATGCGGTAGGGATGTGAGAGCATAGGCAGCCATCTGATGGTCGCACAGCGACTTTGCCTACCAGCAGGCGACCACAGGGGAGAAATCCAGCTTTTTGCAAGGTGCGGCGTGAAGCGACATTATCAGAATTGCAGCGCGCCACAGGCATCTTTCCTGCTTCATTGACAGTTTCAATATTGTATGATGCCTATGGTGCATCATTATAGCTGACACGCGGGGAAAAAGGCGTGAATATTTGATGCTACTGTATTTGTGTTTGATTGTATGAATTGTTGTCAGGATACGCTGGTATTACACTGTTTTTATCACCCCTGCAATGCGGCCTGTAAAAGGAGATGGTTATGTCGCGTATAGAGAAACTTCCCAATTCTCGAAAAGAATCGCAAAAGCAGCACCAACTCCGCCGGACAGATGCCCTTGAGGAAGATCAGGGGCTTAATGCACAAACTTCCTTGAAGGGTGTTCCGGACTCAAGTCGATTTGATGCACAGACGCTTACCCCACAAAAGATATTGCAGCTACAGCGTACCATTGGTAATCAGGCAGTCATGCGGCTTTTAGCGAATGCTCACGAGCGTGACGTGGATAAAAATGCAAAGCCCGATAGGGTTAGCCCTTCAATTTCGAAAAACGACTCTACTGCGCGGGAACAGGTTCAGCGCTTAATTGGCTTTGAAATCGAAACGGGGATTCCAGCCAAGAATGAAATGGATGACGATTCGTTTCAAGACCCGGATTACGAGGACTTCAATATTGATTTGCCCGGCGGGGCGAAACTGGACATTGACTCAAATCCATCTGGAGGCGGCAAGATATTGGAATTCGCCAGCGAGGCTGTTGATGAAACCCAGAAGCCTGAAGATTTCCGCAGAGTGGCTGCTACGTGGCTGGGACTCCTGACGAACTTACGCACAAAGGCCTTAGCCAGCCCACCGATTCGCAGGCTGCAAACGGAAATACCCGCTGCGCCTTATTATGCTCACTTCGGGGTCGAAGCAGGGGCACCGGATGCGATGGATCGCGCTTCGATTCAGGCGACGCATGGCCTGAAACTCGATCAGGTCAGGCAGTTCCTTGGCAATCTCACGCTGAGCAATCCGACGGGCGCATCGCGCGTCAAGAGCAAGGAAACGGCATCCAAAGAGGCTGTGCCCAGTGTTGATCCAATTATGGCGGAAATGAAGAAAATTCATGATCCGACCACGATAGAGGATGTAGAAGATAATCATGTTGAGGCGGTGGCGGGTTTCTTCACGCTGATGGCGAATTATATGATTTCCGGCAAGGCTGTTTCTACAGGATATGCCAAGAACCGTTCGTTCCTGTTTTATAAGAGCAAGCTTTCCGATGTGCGCAACAAGTTGGTTACGGATAACCCGTATGCCGCCGCTGTGTTGGACGATCCTGAAACTGTCTACCGGGCAATGATGATTTTGCTGATTGTGACCAAGCGCAAGGCGGATGAAAAGCTATGGGTTGGTACGGATAAACCCGTCATCTGGGATTGGATGGACGCTATTTTCAAGGGTACCGATGACCTTGCCTTTGAAGCAGCTAAGAATCCCTGGGGCAAAGACATTAAGCCCGGTGAGGTTGAAGGCAGTACAGCGGCAGTGGTGGAACATCGTGACATTGATAAAGTGCTTCCGCCGGATGGAGCGCTCAAACTCAGCGAGCCAGCCGGGATAATCGATTACCTGACGAAAATTTTCGAGGCGAATAAAGAGTGGGAAAAGCTCAAGAAGTGAAGTCGATTTTGGTCTGCTGACCGAAATAACTTTTATGATGATGACACCCCCGGAAATAATCGGGGGTGTTTGTTTTGTAGTTAGTTGGGTAGCTGACCGAAAAAGCCCAGCGCTTTGCCCATAAAGCGGTGGAAACCATCTGACGGTTTGCCGAACATGAGCGGACATGCTCCAGCAATGACCATCATATCGTGCTCTTTGCAGAACTCGACGGCATTGTCCGATACGCTGGTGCCGAGACTGTGAATGCCATTGTGCATCCACACGCGCTTGATTCCGGCTTCAGCAGAATCGCGCACGACTTTCTCTGTAGCGGAGGCCGGAGTCGCAATGACGATGCCATCCACTTTTTCGGGGATAGCCTGAACGGTGTGATAGCAGCGATCACCCTCGACCTCATCGGCATTCGGGTTGACTGCATAGACCTGATAGCCATTTTCGCGCAGGCGCTTGTAAATGGCATTAGCGGCTGCTGATCCCGGTGTTCGGGAAACCCCTGCTACTGCAATCCGCTTTTGTGATAGAAAATCATCCACTTTTTCTTTTAGTTTGCTGGACATAATCGCCCTCTCCCTCCAATTCGAGATACGCCCATTCCAGACGCTTAACCCTCACTGTAATCCTGTTGCGCGGACTTACACCAGTGAGGGTTGTCATAAATTCTCGGTTACGTTATTGAAGGGTGGTCGTGCTGTTGGATTCCCATCCAATTGGCAGACCGATAAGCGCTTTGCCTTCAACGGTGAAAGTCAATTTGCCGCCGTTGGCAGATTTTCGAGAGCCACCATTGGTTTTGAGATAAAAATCAAAACGCTGCCAATCGCCTTCAAAGCGGCGGCTGACACTGCTCGGATTAAATTCGAAGCCATCAATGCGTAAGGCTGCTGTGACGAGGGTACCTTCTACCAGTTCAATAGCCTGTGATTCCTGTAAACGACGTATCGCGTCGTCACCGGGAAGCTGTTCACGGACATCTTCCAGAACTGAGGCGGAAGCCTGCTCACGGAACAGGTAAGCGCGGATAGGCTGCCATGTTTCCGATTTGATGTCGGCGGGGTAGTAGACTGAAAGTCTGGCGATGGCTTTCACCGCTGGAATACTGCCTGTATCCTGAAACACCACATCAGAGGAATTTTTGATTTCGATGGGTCTGACCGGGCCACTGCTGACCCCCATCATTTTACGAATGGCATGAAGTTCAGTGGTCAGCAATTTGGGTGTATTGGGATTGATTTCTCCATGTTTGGCGGGTTTGCCGAAAGCCTGGTCGAAGGCGATCCATTGAAATTGAATGTCCGCAATATTGTAAAACAACTGATTGGGATTGATACCACGCGGCAGGATGTCTTTGGACCGAATGAGCAAAATACTCACCGCCAGCAGCACAACACCAGCAACCTGCGACAGGGTGAGACGATCACCGAGGACGAAGAAAGCCAGCGCCAATGCCACACCGATTTCAGTGAGTGCCAGGATCGCGGTTTGTAAGCTGCCGAACAGCTTGACACCGGAAAACAGCGCCACACGCGATAAGGCTGTTGTGATAGCCAGAGCAATAATCGGTGGAATGACGTTCTGAAAGGTCTCAAAGCTCATCGGCTTGCCGACGGCAACCCAGACTACCGCCACAACCACACCCATCGTGGTCAGGGCATATAATGTGACCGTAGGGGATGGCATTTCATACAGCACATACTGGCTCAGAATAACGGTTCCCGCGAACATGAGGGCGTTCGCCAGCATCAGACCGACACCCAGCCAATTCGCCGGAGTCTTGCCAAAACCAGCGATAATAATCAGTGCCAGGGTTGCCAGGACTACCCGGAAGGCAATGCGACGGTCAATGCGTTCGCCGCCTAAATGGGAAAGCAGCACCACGAAAATCAGATACATGCCATTCAAAAGCTGCGCCAGTGAGGCATCAATCATGCTCAGACCGCTGTAATAGAACAGCGAGCCGATACCGTTGACGACTCCGATGATGACACAGCCGAAAAATCCAGCGGGGTAAATATAAATATAGCGTCGAGCAAAGAGCGCGTAGACAATCCACAGAAAAATGACCGCGATAACCGTGCGCCATGCCGCGACTGTAAACGAATCAGCACCAGCATTGATTGCCAATTTGCCCAGAATGGGAGCCATGCCCAAAAATAGGGGTGCCAACAGACTGGTGATGATCGCCCGTCTGTTGTTTTGCATGAGAATAACTCTGAGCAGTTTGGGCAGGGAGGGGACTGTATCCACCCTATTCACCCTCTTTCACAGCTTATTCGGTTTGTTGTAGACCGCAGTGACCGGGAGTACGACGATGAATTCACTGCCCGGCAGCTTGTCAGGATCAAAGCCCGGACTTTCGACCCAGATTTTACCACCGTGTGCTTCCGCAATGCCTTTGCAGACCGCCAGCCCCAGGCCAAGACCACCGCCGCGAAAAGCAGTTTTGCTGGTCGAGTGAAGTTGTGTATCGCCGGCTGTATGGAAGCGTTCGAAAATGCGACTTTGTTCTTCTTTGGCGACACCGATCCCTTTGTCTTTAATGCTGATGCGCAGCGATTGCTCGTCGGCCTGCGCGGTCATATAGATATTGCCGTGATCGGGTGTGTACTTAATGGCGTTGTTAAGCAGATTTTGCAGCATCAATTCCAGCATATCACTGTCGCCACGCATTTTGGTAGGCCAGGAGGCTTTGTCAAAATGGATGTTTACAGGACGAATTTTCAGTGTGTCCTGGACATTGGCAATGACTTTTTCTGCCACCTGCGCCGGATTAATCGGGCCAATCGACAGGTCAACCTGATTATTCATGATACGGTTGACGGTCACGATTTCGTTGATGATAGTTTCCATGCGCCGGATGGAATCCTGAAGTCCTTTAACCAGTGTACGCAGCATTTCATCCTGCTGGATGATGGCTTTGATGCCGGGCGCGTCTTCGATTAAGCGGCTGTAACCGTTAATGAGGGTCAGTGGGGTACGGAGTTCGTGGGCGGTGATCTGGATGAAGCTGTTTTTCATCTTGTCGAGGTGCATTAACGCACTGTTGGTGGATTCGAGTTCGCGAATCTGCGATTCCAGCCGCCGGACGATTTCCTGGGTATATTGTTCGTGCCCCTGCGTCAGGGCTTCCTGGTCGATATAATCCTTGCCGCCCTTCAGGTAGTATTCCACCCGTTCAGGAAGTTGCTCAACATCGACGGGTTTGGTCAGGTAGCCAGTGACACCCGCTGCCATTGCCATAGCACGATGTTCGTGATAAGCCTGTGCGGTGAGCGCAACAATGGGAGTACGCTGAAAACGCAAATCACTGCGGAGAGTCGTCGTAATCTCGCGCCCACTCAAATCCGGCAAATTGATGTCGGTGAGAATTAAGTCAGGGTCTTCCCGACGGGCGATGTCAATGCCTTCCAACCCACGTTCTGCTACCAATACGCGGTATCCCGCGTGTTGCAAGGTACGTTCAACCAGAGAACGGCTGGCAGGATCATCTTCGATATAGAGAATAGTCCTTATGGGAGCGGTCACACCGAGGCTCCTTAGTCACCTGCTGGATGTAGAATTGTTGAATGTGAGGTTCACGTTCCATGTTCCATTATATGTCTTGATGACAAAACGTGCCCGTAAGATTGCTGAAGTATGCTTTTTGTCGCTGGACTGGGAAATGAAGTGGGACAAGTATAAAGCTTGTCCCAGTGTAGTTTCGTTATGATGATTGATGATTGAGGTCATCGTGTAATCAGGGCAGCTTGCTGACCAGATTTTCAATGAAGTCTTCGTTGAAAATCGAGCCTTTTTGCAGCAGCATTTCGATTTGACCATCCAGACGGGCGCGTTCTTTTGCCGTTAATTCTTTAGCGGTCACGACCACGATGGGAATATCGGCCATCGACTTGTTGGATTTCATGGTATCGATGACGGCGAAACCATCCACATCCGGCATCATCAGGTCAGTAATGACCATGTCCGGGCGTGCCTGCCGGATCATATCAATGCCTTCTGCGCCGTTATTGGCGATGCGGATTTCATAACTGCCGCGCGCTTGCAGGATACGCTTAATCAAGCGAGCAGCGTCGATGTTATCTTCGATGATGACGATGCGCCGTACCTGTGATTCGACTTGTTCCAGCGCGGAGAGCAAGCCTTCTTCCGGCAGCGTGGGCACACGATCCTGCCCAGAGACATCGACGGTATATTGACCCTGATCGCCGAGAATATGCTTTTCGACGCTCATGGTATGACCGGAGCAGTTGACGACGACCACATCATCACGCTGGATAACCCCTTCACGCACCATACGGATGAGTCCAGCGAAGGTCACAGCGGTAGCTGGTTCGACGGAAATACCATCGGTACGTGCCAGAATCAGGGTTGCAGTGAAAGCATCTTCGTCGCTGGCGGAGGTGAAATGTCCGCCGTTGTCCTGAACATAATCATAAAGCAGTTCATAAGCGCGACCCGGATTGCCCGTTGCCAGCGTCGCGATAATCGTTTGCGGATTTTCAATCGGAGTGGCGATACGCTGACCGCGCTTGAAGGCTTCTTCCATCGGCGCGCAGCCGGATGATTGAATTAAGCCCATCGCCGGGAGTTTATCCACCAGCCCGAAGTTGAGCATTTCCTGAAAGCCTTTGGCAACACCAATTGGCCCCATACCGCCGCTGACACCCTGCAAGAACCAATCGGGGGTACGCCAGCGCTTGCCGCCTTCCAGTTCGTCGCCTAGCTGTTCGGCAATTTCGTAGGCCATTGTTTTCATGGCTTCGATAGCCGCCACGCTCTTGATGCCACGATCCAGAAAGATGCCTTTGCTCTGGGCGAAACGCGCCGCCAGTTCTTTGGTCTGGTCATAGGTGCCCGTGATTTTGATGACTTCCGCGCCATACAGAGCGGCTTCACGCATTTTGTCACCGGGGGTCAGACTGGGGAAGAATGCCCATAGTTTAATCCCTGCGCGGGCACAGTATGCGGCGTAAGCGATAGCGACATTGCCCGTACTGGCAACCACCAGTTCATTAACACCAATTTCCTTCAGTGCCGAAATAGCGACGGTGGCCTGACGGTCTTTAAAGCTGCCAGTGGGTCCCTGTCGCTCATCTTTGATATACAGATGATTCAATCCCAGACTGGCGGCGAGTGCCTGCGACTTGATGAGTGGTGTTCCGCCTTCACCCAAACTGACGATATTTGCCGAATCGTAAATTGGGAGGACTTCCCGATAACGCCACAAATCGGTCTTGCGCCGTTTAGTCTCTGCCAGCCAATTTTTGACATTGATGGCGTTCAGATCGTAACGGGCTTCAAGGATGTTTTCGCCACAATTCGGGCATCCGGCTGTTGTACGGGTCAACGGAATACGAGTGTGACAATTAATACACTCCAGTTGAATTTGGTGCTGTTCCTTCAACTGATACTCACTCCATAGGGTATGGGAATAAAAGAGGGAACGTGCTACTCACGTTCCCCATAGTATAACACGGATGCATTACATGTTATATCGCAATTAATGACCATTCCCACCAGTGAGATGTGTCTTGACCGTTTTGATAAAGGTTTGGTAGTTACCCTGATTCAGATCGGTTTTGTAGAGTACCTCCAGATTGGATATCTGGCTCTGTTCGTCATGATTGAGCGTGTCGGCGGTGACAATCACAACCGGGATACTCGCGGTCTCCGGGTTAGCTTGCAATTCACCCAGTACGGCGAAACCATCCATTTCCGGCATCCGCAGATCAAGAATAACCAGATCGGGACGGCGGCGAGCAATCATTGAAATGCCTTCATGACCGCTCTGTGCCGCGAAGACCCGGTAACGTCCAGAGTCATCCAGCGCTTCCTTGAGGAGGCGGGCACTTTCCGGCTGATCATCAATAATCAGAATACGATCCGTCTGGCTTTCAGTTTCGGCACGATGTACCGCGTCTGTCAGTTGATCGGGTGTGAAGGGACGCTGGATGAAGGCGAAAGCTCCTGCTTCTTTTGAGCGTTCGCTTTCATCGGTTAACGCGACCATAATCACAGGAATGTCGATGGTATCATCGCGGCTTTGCAGGCGATTGAGCATATCCCAGCTCGCGCCGTTGTGGAAGTCGGCACTCATGATAATCAGTGTGGGATGCAGGCCACTTGCCATCGCTTCAGCCTCCAGCGGGAAGGATGCTGTGAAGATGTCGAAGCCTTCGCGTTGAAGCATCCGGCGGAACTGGTCAACCATCGTGGGATTATCTTCGATTAGCAGGATTTGTCGCTTGGTCGGCATCATCATCGGCATGGTAAGTGGACTGTTGCTCTTACCATTTGCTGATGGGGTTTCAACCGTATCTTCCTTCGGCTCTTCACTCGGCACCGCCTTATTTTCCTGCTTTGCTGTGGATGGCGGTGGATCAAAGGTCGCTTTAGGCGGTGTCAGCATACCCGTTTTCTTGCGTGACTGCGTATCGTCCTCGACCTCGGCGGGTGCGTTTTCGCCGTCAACAGGTGGCTGTGTAGGAATTAGGATGCTGAAGATCGAACCAACATTGAGTTCGGAGTAGACCAGCATCTTTCCGCCCTGCATTTCGATCAGTGATTTGGCGATGGGCAGCCCCAGACCTGTGCCACCTACTGTGCGGGTGAGTGACGAGTCTACCTGTCGGAAGGCTTCAAACAGGAGCGGCAAATCTTTTTCCGCGATACCGATACCCGTGTCCTGAACATCCACGCGGATCATAGGCGGCGCATCGGGGTCGGGCTGTTCCTGGTAAACCCGGATTGAAATCGTACCTTGTTGGGTGAACTTGGATGAGTTGGAGACCAGATTGAGCAGCACCTGCCGGGTACGGAATTCATCGCCGTAGGCTTTCGGCAGGCCGGAAGCGACTTCCAGTTTGAGGTCAACCGGCTTGTCTTTAATCAGACCGATGGCAATCGAGCGAACGCCTTCCGCCACTGGCTTCATGTCGAAGAAGTCGGGATGCAAGTCCATCTTACCAGAACTGATTTTGGCCTGGTCGAGGATGTCGTTAATGAGTCCGAGCAGATGTGTACCGCTGTTATAGATGGTCGAAAGGTCTTGCTCCTGCATTTCTGTCAGGGGGCCATCAATACCTTTCAGGATCACGCGGCTGAAGCCGATGATCGAGTTCAGTGGTGTACGGAGTTCGTGGCTCATGTTCGCCAGGAAGTCACTCTTGAGCCGATCCAGTTCGCGCAGCAGTTCGTTGTTGTGCTGTACCTGTTCCAGCAGACGAGCGCTCTGGATAATCGCGGAAAGGCTGGTGGTCAGGGTGTTGAGCAGGTCAACCGTTTCGCGATTGTAGAAATTCGGACGACTATCTTCCAGCACGATGACACCGATGGCGATATTGCCGGATACGAAGGGCGCTGCGATAGCCGAGCGGGCATCTGTCGAAATGGGGAGATAGCTCCCCTCCGATTCGATTTCTTCAATGAGCTGTGTTTCGCGATAGCGGACGATGTTGGTCAGGAAGTTCCCCTCGTCGCCCATATAGATTTCGGCAATTTCGGAAAGCGGTTGGTCTGACCCGGCAAGCGCGACTGCCCGCAGCAGGGTATGCACTTCGCCTTCCGGCGTTGTGTAATTTTCAGTCAGGTAAATACTCGCATCCAATGCATCGAGTGTCTTGCGTACCAACTCGGCTGCACTCTGCATCGACTGATTGAGTGAGAGTTCCGGTGCTGCCGCTGCTGTCGTGACGTTAAAGAGGAAGCCCATATCGCGGGCACGTACCTGTGCTTGTTCGAACAGACGCGCGTTGTCGATGGCGACGGAAATCTGCGCGGCAAGCAGTTTCAATACTGCCAAATCCTCATCGCTGAAGGCATTGGGCGTATTGGACTGCACGTCCAGCGCCCCGACCACCCGATTTTGAATAACCAGCGGGAGCGCCATTTCCGAGCGGGTCAATGGCAGATAGGGATTGGGCTTGTGGACGACAGCACTGTCGGCTGTATCCAGCGCCAGGGTGGGTTCGCCAGTGGCTGTCACCTGTCCGATAACGCTGTGAGAACCTTTCGCCAGTTTGTGATTGATCGCAAGGAGCTGCCGTCCCGGTTCGCCTGTACTGGCACGTAGTTCCGCATAGGTGTCGGTGTTGTCCATCAGGAAAATCTGAACGTGATCGTAGCCGAAGGCTTCCTGAATAACATCGACCACACGCGCCATCAATTGGTTGAGGTCGAGGATGGAACTGGCGATCTGGCTGACTTCCGCTGAGGTCGCCAACTGACGCGCACGTCGTTCGGTTTGTTCCAGCAAACGGGTGGCTTCCATAGAGAGCGAAGCTTGTTCGACAAAGGAACGGTACAGTCGCAAATCTCGGTCTGTGTGCTGGTAAGGCAGGGAAGAGGCCATCCAGATCACACCGATTGAGCGGTTGCCTGCACGCAGGGGTAGGATGGTCAGCGAGCGAGTATCGGTGCTTTGCAGTCCCATGCGCTCCATGTCATCCAAGCGTCCGTCTGTTGTGACATCGTCAATCACGACGATTTCTGTTGAGACCGCTAAGCGCCAGGGCGGGAATTGGTCGGGGCTGAGGGTGACACCCATCAGATCAATCGCGCCGGAGTTCTCATCCGTCCAGGTGGCAACTACTTCGAGCGCACCGCTGACGGTGGTAGTTGTCGCTGGGAGCGCCATGAAGACCTGGGTCAGGTTGGGCTGCCCCAATTTGGTCGTCACCGTATGAACGATTTCGTCGGGCGTGGTGGCGCTGGAGAGCGCGCGGCTGGTTTCGTACTGAATCGTCGCTTCTTCGAAGGACTCTTCTGTTTTGCGGAACAGGTTACGGTTGTCGATAGCCACCGCTGCGTTGTCGGTCAGGGTGATGAGGAAGCGTTCCGTATCCGCCGAGAATTCGACCTGTCGATCATAGATAATGGCGATCCAGCCCATCAGAATGTCACGGGCACGTAAGGGCATGATGGCGATTGATTGAATGCCCATCCCGGACAGCGTATGAATGACATCCGCATCCAGACGCGGTTCGTAATTGATGTCGGAGGACAGCAGCATCGTTCCCTGGAAAACTTCCTGCGGCAGGTTGAATTGTTCCGGTGAGAAGATGCCGCGCATGGGTTGCAGATCGCCCGTTCGTTCATCAAGCAGGACAATGTAGGCATCCATGGGTTCCATCATGACCAACTGGGCAATGGTGGCATCCAGCGCTTCTTCGATGTCGTGGGCTTCTGCCAGCGCGCGGGTTGTTTCGTATAGGCTGATTTGTTCGCGCAGGTTTTGCTGGAGCGCATTTTCCAGACCACGCAGGTTGCTGATGTTCTGCAAGCCGGCGACGATGGCGATCATACTGCCGCGCATGTCGAAAATGGGCGCGGCGTTGATGAGCAGATCAGTCTGGGTGCCATCTTCATGGACAACCGCCAGATCGTCGCTGAAAGCCTCACGTCCGGTAGCGGCTGCTACGAAAATTGGCATTTCCTCAACCGGGTAATGGACGTTCGTCCCAGTACGGATCAGATTGTAATCGGAGACACTGAAAGCCAGCCGCAGGTTGATGGCCTTGCCAAGAAGCTGCTCGGCCTGAGCATTGACCTGAATGGGCAGGAAGGTGCGCGGGTCAAGCACCATAATGCCAGTAGGCATCGTTTCCAGAATGGAGCGCAGGTACTCGCGTTCGCCCTCGACAGCGCGGAACAAACGCCGGTTTTCGATAGCTACAGCGACCTGAGCCGCCAGCGTACCTACCAACTGTTCGTCACGGTCATCCAAATCGGCAGCGGTGAGACTGCGCCCGACCAGCAGCGCGCCCACGATGGAGCCGCCGACATGAATCGGTGTAACCAGATGTTTACCGATATTTTCCAGAATATCCTGGTCTGCACCGACGAAGGCCGGATACTTGGAAGGCTCGTTTACAACGAAGGAGCGATTTTCCCGAACCGCGTCAGCGATAGAGTGTTCAGCCTTATCCAGATCGAAGGAGAATTCGGAGGTGTCCTCGATATCTGGGAAGCGCAGCGTCGCTTTTTGCAGTTCACGCGGATTATTTTCGCTGATGAGCATGAGCATCCAGCGATCATAATTGGCTGGTTCAGCTACACGGGCGAATACTTCGCTAATGTTGCGCTCGAACTCGGCACCGACGCGGGTTGCCAACTGACCGACTTCTGCCAGCGCCAGCGCACGTTGAGCTTCCATCTGCGCTTCATCGAACAGTAAACGGTTTTCAACCGCTACTGCCACCTGATTGGTGATGGCCTGGACATAGCGGGCATATTGGTCATCGAAGGCATTTTCTTCCTGCGATTCGCAGATCATCACGCCAAACCAGTTGCGCTGCGAACGCATCGGCGCAATGACCAGGCTGACCGCGCCACTGCGTGCCAGTGCCAGCCGCAGACGATGGTCGCCACTGGTATTGCTGTTGAGATTCCGGATATATGTGGCTTCTTCGCCCGTAAATCCGCCAAAAGGTGCGGATTCGGCTGTCAGCCGCATTCCGATGCTAACCGGGTGATCCATATCCGGGTCTTTCTCCCAGATATGGACGATGTCAAAGTAGGCGGCATCCGGGCTGGGGTCTGGCCCTGCCAGCAGGATCGACACACGGCTCAGACGCTCTGACGATTGTTCGAGATGTCCCACTGCTGCCTGATACACGCCTTTCGCATCCTGCGCTGTCGTGATGTCACGGCTGGCCTGGTACAGACGACGGGTTTCATCCAGCGCGGAGGCGGTTCGTTGCAGCAAGCGCTGGTTTTCCAGCACAGTGCTCATCTGCCCGGTGAGCGCTTTGTAGATGCCGCTGTCTTCCGGAGTCAGTTCTTCATTGGCATCATCATAGATATAGAACAGAGCAATGGGAACATTCGCACTGAACAGCGGGAAGATGGCTTTTAAACCCATCTCCTGCGCACCAGCGGCAAATTGTTCGGGTTGGCGCTGATGCAGCGGCGAGTCGGCGGGAATTTTTAGTTCTTCAATTTGATCTAGCTGAATGACCTCGCCTTTGTTTGAACGGGCGACTTTGTGAATCAGGGTAGGCCAACCGGTCTTGTCGATATGCCCTTCCAGAATACCCAGTTCAAAATCCCAGTCGGTAGTCGTGGCCGCGACAGCGGCGCGTACCAGTTCGGGGAAATCCGTCGCGGCGTTAATGATCCGGCTGGCGGCGTACAGACGTTCAATCTGGCTGAGGGTCATTTCCGTCTGTCGCAGCAGCAGACGGTTATCAATAGCGACACCAGCCTGTTCAATCAGGGCGGTGTAGATGCGGCCTTCGGTCTCGCTGAAGGTGCGGGATTGTGCGTAGTATAGTGTGAGCAGGCCGCGCCATTGGCCGCGCACGTTGAAGGGTATGACGACAATGGCCTGGCAACCCATCTTGCGATAGGCTTCCTTCAGATGTTCATCAAGCCGCTGGTCGCGTGTGATGTCCTGCACCAGTTTGACGCGGTTTTCTTCCAGACTGCTCAGGAAAGTGGATTCGTTGAGCGGCAGGAAGGTACCAATAACAAAGGCTTTTTCGCCCATTTGAGGCGTAAACCACCAATGAGCGGCCAGTTCAACCGATTCAGGTGCGGCACCAGGGCCATAATCATCGAATAACCAGATTTCGCCACCCACCGCATCAGAGGCCGCCGAAACGACAACGCCTTCGATGACATCTTCCAACTGGTCAGCTTCGTTCAGGTGGCGGCTGAGTTGATACAGGGTGGAGGTGATTGCCAAGTTACTCTGCGTTTCCTGGAACAACCGCGCACCTTCAATAGTGGAACCGACACGATCTGCTACCGCGCGTAAAATCGCATGGTCGCCTTCCGCGAAGGGCAGACCTTCCGGAGCAATCGCTGCTATGGTGCCGATGATTTCGCCACGAATGGTAATGGGTGCGCTAATGGCTTCGATAAAACTGCTGTCATCTTCATTGCTCGGTTCAACATTGAGCAGATTGTAATGATAGGCTTCTGCCAGCCCGGTACGTTCCTCGGTTTCTTCCCATGCTGCGCGGGTCAACCGTTTGTTGAGGTTATCGCTCTGCTGCACCCGTTGTTCGGATTGTGCGAGTTTGCGGTTTTTATGAATGGCAATCGCCAGTTCATTCGCCAGCATTTGGAAGATACGTACTTCTTCACCCGTGAATAGATGCGGTGTGTTGCTGTGAATATCGAGCGCACCGATAACTTGGCTGCCAACACTTAACGGTAAAGCTATTTCAGCGCGTGTTTCCGGCAGCAGGGGATTGGGAACGTAGGGGAAATCGCCGGGTGAACTGGTGTCATCAATGACAATAGGTTTGCCGCTGCTTGTGACCATGCCGATGATGCTGCGGGAACCCACCAATGCCTTGATATTCTGTTCGAGCAAACGCTGACCGACCAGACCCCGGCTGTAGACCAGCACCGCATTCAAGCCAATGTCGTCCAGCATGAAAACCTGTGCATGATACAGATCAAATTCATTACAGATTAGCTCGGTGATACGAGCCAGCAGGTCGTCCGCTTCGGACAGAGAGGCTGTTTCCTGACTGATGCGTGCCGCCATATCGAGATTGCGGCTGTAGCTCTGTGCCTGTTGTTCCATCCCTTCGGTAAGCTCATGCAAGCGCGCTGAAATGCGTTTGAAAGCATTGTTCAACTGGATTATCTCATCTTCGTTGCCGCTGGATGCCATCGTGGCATCTCCCTGACTGGCGGCTAACTGGCTTGCCATCATCCGGGCGCTGCTTAAGGGCTTAAGACGATTGCCAAGAATAGTGTTGATAAACCAGATTGTCAGCAGGCATCCTGCTAACGCGAGTAGCGCAAGGGCAATTGTACCGGTATATAAACCACTTCCTGCCAGACCACTCTGCTGGATGACAATGAGCTGCCAGGGCATATCCGGCGCGTTGCCGGGAGTGATGGCGCGGGCAGACATAACACTGCTGCCCAGTGCGCTTAGGTCGATTTCGGCAGGCGAACCGCTGATAAGCTTTGCCAGATCGGGTTCGCTGTCAGCCACCAGTGAATAGGTGTTTTCCGCCAGCTTGCCGGATTGCAACCGCTCAGCAGCGCTGTCCGCCAGATAGTAACCCTGATTATTCACCAGTATCCAGCGCTGGTCTGATATATCCGCCGCGCCGTTGACAACATCCAGAATGGTCGCCGCCGAAGTGGTGAGTTCGATTACGCCGATGGTTTTACCGTTCGCATCACTATCTACCACCGGGGCGAAGATTTGCAGGATTACCTGTGGCGCGCCCAGAGAGTCCTTGCCAAATTTGATTGGGCTGAGGGTAACCGTTCCGTTCTTCAGCGTGTTCTGGAAGGAAAAGTCGTTTTCCAGATCACCCTGCCGAACGAGCGAGTTGTTGGAGAGGATACCGTTCTGGTTCGTGACTTCTGTCCAGATTGACCCCTGCCGGGTGACAAAGCGGATACCATTATAAATATCCAGATGGTTGTTCAGGATTTCCAGAAAATCGCGTGTGAGCTGGGTTTGTGAAACTGACAGCGTGGCAGTGGGCGTTAAAACCCCATTTTCGACACCGCGCGCAAAATTGAGTGCCGACGCGCGGGTCGTAATTCCCTGAGCATCCAGGATAGCATCTTTGATGATGTCATTGATCGCTACACCGCGTTCGAGCAGGGCTTTCTGGTTATCCTGTGCCAGTGTCCGCCGGATATTATCCTGAAAAAGGAAAATGCCTATCGCCGCAAAGATAACGAAGACGATAACCATAATGATGGTTACAGGACGGATAATCTGGCTCTGGACGGAAGGGTTCCGATTGATCTGAAACGTCTTTTTTCTCACCATAGATTCTTTACCCATCAATCGTTGTGAATGGACTTTGAATTTCCGTTCTGATAATCGACGCTGGTGCTGCTGCCGTTCCCATTGCCGTTGCTAGAGGGTTGATCGGAACGGTGCAGCCGGATGCTGACCTGCGGCGCACGCAAAGCCTGACCGACTTCACGTACTGCTGTTTGCAGAATTTCACTGATTTCGGTCTGAGGTGTAAGTTTGGCGGCAATTGAGTTGACGATACGCTCACGTTCGGCCGCACGCTGACTTTCCTGGAACAGACGAGCGTTGTCGAGACTGACCGCCAGACGGTTAGCTAAATCTTGCGCCAACTGGAGCTTGTTATCATTGATGTCGCTCACAGGCAGTTCCCATTCGACAGCACCCAGAGTTTGTCCACGCAGCAGAATGGGCACTGCGACAGGAATCGTGTTGTGATCGGTTCGCTCACCCATCACCACTTTGCCCTGTGCGATAGCACGGCGGCGGAGTTCAGAGAGATCGTTGCCAGTTGAGACCCCAGCATGACTGGTGATCTGGCGCTGACGCTGACCATAGACGTATTCCTGCCAGGTTTGCAGCGTGGCCTGACGGTTAGTGCGTTCGATTTCTTCCAGACGGCGTACTGATTCCTGGTAGAGACGCGCATTTTCGATAGCGACAGCAATCTGATCCGCCATCGTCTGGAGGATGTTGATTTCCTCCTCCGTAAAAGCATTGCTGTATCGACTTTGCACGTCCAGCGTACCAATGACGATTTCACCCACTTTAAGGGGAATAGACAATTCTGCACGGGTATCCGGTAGGAGTTCGTTAGGTCGCCATACCTGGCTGGCAGTCGTGTCACGGGCAATGACCGTACGCCCCTGTTCAACTGCTTGACCGACGAGGCTGACGCTTCCTGCGGCGAGACGATGACCACGAGCCAGCAGTGCCTTACCCGCTTCGCCTGTACTGGCGCGTAGTACCGCGTAGTTGCGATCCTGATCAAGCAAGAAGATTTGCGCGTGATAGATGTTGGGGAACTGTTCAATAATCAACTGCACGACCTGATCCATGAGGATTTGCAGGTCGCGCTGGGTTGCCGCGAAACGCCCGATTTCATGGGTGGCGTTGATGTCGCGGGTACGCGCAGCCACACGGCCTTGCAGGTCATCCAGCAGATTGCGCACATGGGTACGCATATCGACAAAAGATGCGCTCAGGTCGCCAATTTCGTCACCGCGCCCTGCGGATGTGACGGGCATATCAAAATTGCCGCCGGTAATCGCCTGAATAGCCTGTCGCAGGCGCGAGAGGGGCGGCGTAATCATCTGGTTGAACAGAATGACGAGGATTATCAGCAGACCAATGACACCAATTCCGATAACAAAGGGTTGCCCCTGGTTTAAATACTGAGTCGTTGCACCGGGTAACGCCTGATCTGAGGGTACCTCCAGAATGAGCGCGAATAGTATCGCGGCGGGATTAGATGGGTTTGAAATGGGTGCATAATAAGCGGCAACTTCGAGTTTGTGTGACGTGCCAATCGTGTATGTGTCACTGTCGGTGCCGCCCCGGAAGGCGCGTTCAATACCTACTGAACGATTGTTAACTGAATTCTGAGCTTCTTCCAGTGTATTGGGTTCGGTGATTAAGACAGGAGTCTGACCGAAGGTGATCAGGTATGAATAGACTGGGAAGTTCACTTCCTCATAGGACATGTTCCGTACAATCGTATGATCAACATCGAGTGAACCCACCAGGAACCCGACCACGGTGCCCAGGCTGTTATGTACTGCGTTGGTCAGATCGATAGCTGGATCATCCGGGTTGTAAACACTGATCGTTTGATCGCGATTTTGCACTTGTGCCGCCGTCGCCTGTTGAAAAGCTGGCGTGTCAGCCGCGCTTTCACCCGTTGCCAGAATCTGACCGACGGTGACATCGACCATAATCAAACCATCTTTATTCAGGAGGCGCAGGTGATTAAAACTTTCTGAACCAATCAACAGACTTTGCAATGTCAGGGACATCTGGCGGATATTGGTTGGCGTGTTGCCATCCGGTTCCAACAGGCGTGTCATCTGGCGGTTATAGTCTGGCGTTGAGGTGAATGTCGCTAATGTAGCTTGTGATTGAGTCAATGCTTCACTTATTGCTGCGGCTTGACGCTCGCCATGTGTCTTCAGGTCGTCAAGCAAGTTCTGCGTGTTGACAGCGAAGTAACTACTGCGCAGTACCAGCAGTACCAGCACAACGGGCAAGGCAATGGCAACCAGAAATGCGACTGAAAGTTTCAGCCACATGGGCCATATGAGGATGTTAAAAATACGGAAGAGCCGTCTCATCTGGCTTCCTCCTTTGCTGTTCGGGCGAGTGGTTCAGCCAGAATGTCCGGCTGAATGAAAATTTGGGTGTGTACCGCGCCTAAAGCCTCATTGAATTGTTCAGCAGCCAGATTGAGCAGGGCGCGTACATCGGTTGCGCCGATCAGCAGGTTGCCGACTTCACTCGCTTTACGTTCGCGCGTGGCCTGTGATTGACTTTGTTCAAACAGGCGGGTATTTTCCAGCGCTAACGCCAACCGTTCGGCTACAATTTCCGCCATTTCAAGCTGGCGTTCGCTGACTGCCTGTTCGCGCGGGATGCTGAAGCACATCGCTCCCAATGTGATGTTACGGAAGATGATGGGTACATTGATGACCTGTTCATCATCGATAATTTCGGTGTGGGGTTTGCCGTTTTTCAGCGTATTGTAAATAGCGGGTGGCAGATCACTGGCAGCGACAATATTCAAGTCATTGCCTGCTTCCATGTCATAGCCGATAGCACCACCACGCCCACTCATATACTGCGTCCAGATGTCACCCAGACTCTGGCGGTCACGCAGACGAAATTCCTGAAGCTGGCTTTGAAGCCGGGCGAGGTCGCCTTCGCGCTCCTGCAATGCGCGTTCAAGGTTGCCTACTGAACCAGAGTAGCGCAGCGCGATGGCAATTTCATTCGCCAGCAAGCCCAGCATCGTGTTTTCACTCTCTGTAAACGAGTCCAACTGTGCACTCTGAATATCCAGAACACCCAGTACAGTTTTTCCACTTATAATCGGTATAGCCAGTGCCAGGTTAGCCGAAGCCAGCATGTGCGCACGACGTGCCGGGAGATCGTTGTTTCTGAGCAGGGTTGATTGTTGTGTGCGGAGCACCTCGCTGATGCCACTGGGGTCGCCGATGCGAATAATAGTGCGTTCTATGAGCGGCTCCTGTCCCATACCACCCCGGACACTGCGGCTGATATTGCCGTCTTCCTCCGTCAGATAAATTCGAATGAGTAAATAATTGAAGCGCTCATTCATCAGATTTACGGCGCGTTTTAAGATGTCTTCTTCGCTGGCACCTACGCTGAGTTCCGTCCCAAACAGGGCAACCCATTCCCGCTGCTTAATCTCACGGAGAGATTCGCTGGCAGTTTGCTCCAGACTGCCGACAAAACCTAACAGGAAAAGCAGAATGATACCTAAAGCGATCATGGCATCCGGTATGCTGACCTGAACGACCTGTTCTGGTATAAAACCAAAGGCATCTAAGGGTTTATTCTGAGAGACACCGGCAGCAATGACGGCCGCAACAATGATAATAGCGATCAGAACCGTTCCCCGACGGCTCAAGAGAATGCCCGCTGCCACTACTGGAATGGTGAGCAGCATGATGGGTGTGGGCGTAAGATCGGGACCGGGTTGGATGCGGAAAACTACTTGCTGAATGGTGACGACCATCACCATCCCGATGAAAACCCAGAGCGCCGCGCGCAGCCGTCCGGATTGAAGCAGTCGATAGATGAAATATTCAATGATGCCTACAAAGACCGCTGCGAGAAGAATGCGAAAGTCAAACTGACCCTGAAACAACAGGCGTGGCAGGAAAATCAGCGCAACCCAGATCGCCAGCGCGGCGACGGTTGCCCACGTCAGAAGCAGGAGCAGGCGTGCACGCTGCCGGTCAATCGGGTTTTCATAGACATGACGTAAGGTAAAGTAATGCTCACGAATCCGCTTTATCATACGTGATTTTCCCCGTTTCCATTGGTGCTGGCTACGCTACCCAGCCGGATCGCGCTGTGTTTGGCTCCCAGTGTTTGGCTGAGTTCCGCCAGTGTGATTCGCAGCAGTTCATCGACGTTGGTGACAGTTTGATAGCGTCCGACGATTTCGTTGATACGCTGTTCACGGGCAGTAGCAGCCTGTGATTCTTCAAACAGACGCGCTTTATCCAGACTGATTGCCAAACGCTGAGCAACTGCCTGCACCATTTCCATTGTCTCTGCGTCAGCCCGTCGTTCGTTTGATTCTACTTCAATTGCGCCGATAACTTCATTGCCCAGCATTACCGGTACGGCAATTACAGGCTGTCCATCCCGATTCTCACGCACTGGCTGACGGCTCTGGGTAGCCTTAATGAGCGCATCGCTCCATTCGCCTTCGCTGCTGACATGTTCATTGTCGACACTGATGCCGCTCCCTCTCCGATTATTGTTGAGGAAGTTTTGCCAGCCCTGACGGGTTAGCTGCTGGTTCAAACGCTGGATTTCGCGCAGGTTCGTTTCCGCGTCCAGGAACAGGCGTTTGGTTTCCCGTGAGTTCTTTTCCTGCGCTTCAAATAATCGGGCGTTACGGATAGATGTACCCAACTGGTTTGCCAGCGATTGAAGCGCCTGCACGATTTCATCTTCAAAAACATCGTAGCGCCGGCTTTGGACATCCAGTGCGCCGATGATTTTATCGCCATCAAAAATCGGCAGTGCCAATTCTGAGCGCGTATTGGGCAGCAGTTCGTTGCGATAGTAGAACGTATCGGTATCACGGGCGACCACCATCTGGCCGGTAGCGGTGACGGTTCCGATAACACTTTTTGAGCCGACAGACAGGCTGTGCTGACGTTCAAACAGCCTTTGTCCAATCGCGCCAGTGCTGGCAGCCAGGCGGGCATTTAGCCCATCCTCATCAATCAGAAAAACCTGTACATGGTAAAAACCAAAACGCTCGCGGATAAACTCCACCGCCTGCGGCAGGATTTCGTGGATGTTCAGCATCTTCGATAAATCCTGTCCGGTTTCAGCCGCTGCGCGGAGCAATCGGGCGCTGTTGGTGGCGGCTTCGGTAGCCTGCTGGGTGGTGTTGGTGAAATAACGGGTTGTTAAGCTTAAGACGGTCAGGGTAAATATGAGGAGTATGCCCGGTGAAGCATCTGTGGAGATAACACTGGCTTCAAGGCTGTGGTTAATGATGCTGTTAACAAGTTGTACGCCGATTACCACATTCGCGCCATGATATAGCCATGCTGGTGCAAGTGTGGCAGTTGTGAGTGTCGTGAGTGTGGCAATAAATACAATCCACCAATAAGGGGCTAGACTGGAAGCAATCAGAAGCGCCACGACGAGTTTCCCGACGATGAGGAGGGTAGCCAGTTGAAGCGCTTGTCCACGCCGCAGACGCGTTAACAACACCACGTCAATTGCAATAAATGCGAGGATCAGACCACTGCGGACGAGCTTGGTCGGCGCATCCATGTTTTGCAGCGTTTGGATGAGGATCAGACTGGCGATTTCGGCAACCAGCGTGATAATCGTCGTGATTTGAGCATATCGCAGACGCGCATGTGTAAACGAATCGATTTTAGCGGTGGGAGCGGAAAAGGTGGGTATGGTCATGCTTGCCCTCCATTTTTACCATTGGTTGGCGGTGGGCCAAGTCGAATGACAACTTTTTCGGCACGTAGCGCATCTCGTAAACTACGCGCAGCTTCGGTCAGTGTGGTTTCGACATTGTTGCTGGTCTGCAAACGGGTCGCGATTTCGTTAACCAGTGCTTCACGCTGTGCCAGACGCTGACTGCCCTGGAACAAGCGGGTTGTTTCAGCCGCTAACCCAAGCTGTTCACCGACTTCCTCCAAAAGGTTCATATCCTCTGTTGAAAGTTTGCCCCCCGCATCCAGTTCAAATTCCATCGCTCCGATGACCTGTCCGCGAACACGCAAGGGGAGGGCAACGACTCGCTGCCCACTGTCCTGCTGCTGAATGGGATGATTAGAGCGGATCGCTTCTTCCAGGGTCGGTGTCCAGGTAAGTTCCTGCCGATCACGGGGACTGTCAAAGTGGACGCTAATCCCTGTGGTGTTGCTTTCCTGGTCGCTGAGGAAATCATCCCAGAAGCGCCCAGTCAGACGTTGATTCAGACGTTCCACTTCAGCAATCGCCTGTCTGGATTGTTCTACCAGTTTCTGATTTTCTTGCAGATTCTTTTCGGTTTCGTCAAACAATCGCGCGTTATCAATCGCGATAGCCATATGGTCAGCCAGTGATTGGAAGATGGGCAGATCGTCTTGCTGGAAGCTGTCCGGCAGTTTGCTCTGTAAATCCAGTGCTCCAATAACCACATCACCAATGCGTAGGGGAAAAGCCGCTTCGACCCGTGTTTCCGGCAAGAGTTCATTGCGGCGGTGTACGGTTTCACTAGAGTCGGAGCGGGCAACGACAGGTGCGCCTTTTGCAGTTACCTGACCGATAACACTCTGACTGCCGATTTGCAGTGCGTGCTGCCGTTCCATCAGCTTGCGCCCGACTTCACCTGTGCTGGCGGCAAGATGGGCGCTTTCTCGCGCATCATCTACCAGGAAAATTTGTACGTGGTAAATGTCCGGATAACTTTCACGCACCTGTTCCACTGCATTTGACAGCACATCTTGCAGCGCCATACGTCGGGAGATGCGCTGCGCGACTTCTGTAGTAATGTTCGCCAGTCGGAGGCGTTGTTCACGTGAACCGGATTCTGCTTCACGGCGATTAATGCGGATCAGGCGCAGGAAACCGTACAGCAGCCCCCCGATTCCAATGAGTTCGATAGAACCGGTTACAAGGTCTGAGACGCTGGCCGCGAAAGTGGGAACAACCCGCAGATTGACACGCAGCGTGAGACCCACGGCCAGGATGATGATTGAAAAGGGTACAGCAATGATTACCCCTCGCTCACGCAGCATAAGCCCCGCCAGAATGAGAAAGACGGGGAGCGCAAGCCCACTGGTAAAACTGTTGAAACCGCCTTGCATACCAAATACGATACCGGAGGCGAACCACATGGCCAGAGGACAAGCCCGCGCGAGACGAGATAAGCCCATTGCATTTGCGATAAGTCCCATGACAGCGCCGCCATAAAACAACGCGAGCGCTGCCCCCAGGGCAGAATTGATTTGAGCCAGTTCAAAGAAGTTCAGACCCGTTGTAGCGCTGCGGTTAACAAAGTTAAACACAGTATACAAACTGAGCATCAAGACGATAATCAGATAGACAGTTTTGGCTTGTTCCTTGCTAATCTGACTATGATATCGGGATGTAGTAAAAATGCGATCTAGTGTGTGCTGCATAAGCGATTACTCCGCTTCGCCATTTTCAGGAACATGGGTTGCCAGCCGGATACGTGCTTTACGTGCCCCCAGCACTTTCCCAAGTTCACTCGCTGTAATATCCAGCATACTACGAAGATCCATCTGTCGCTGAAGCTGGGTCGAAATATCATTGACCAGTGCTTCGTTTTTGGCGATGCGCTGGCTCTGCTGGTAGGCTTCCGCGTTTTCAATCGCGGCGGCTAACTGGCTAATCATCTGGCTGAATAGGGCTACATCCGTATCTGCATAAGCGAAGGGGCGATTGCTTCCAACACTGACCAGTCCTGTGACACGTCCGCGAGACAGAATTGGTGTCATAATCCACGAACGCACAGTTACGGCAGGATTGACAGGCTGTCCGGATTTGCGTAAATCGGGAATGTGCAGCGTTTCCCTGGTTGACCAGACCTGCCCAATGGGGCCGCTGATGGGAACCAGTTCGCCATCAGTCAATTGAATTCGATTTTTGTTGTCCACTCGTTCAGCTACAGTTCGCAGTTCCTGTCTCACACTGTCATACAGCATGATCGACATCTGGCTGATGGGCAGCATCTGGGCACTTTCGTTGAGCAGTGTGTCGAAAATGTCTGCCGGATCAAATGTGGCCTGTGCTGATTGGCTGAAACTGGCAATGTGCTGCAATTGTTCCGCGCGGCGGTGAGCTTCTGTCAGCAGGCGTACATTTTGCAGACCCAGGTTGATTTGGGCTGTAACGATTTGACCGATTTCGACCATTTGTGATGATACAGAACGATCCTGAGTATAAATATCCAGCCCAACACCGCCGATTAATTCGTTATGGACGACAAGTGGCAGAATAGCCATTGAATGGATGCCGAGATCGCTAAAAGCTTTGCGGCTGAGGGGTTCAATCCGATCATCCAGACTCACATCGGGAATAACCAGCGGTTTGAATTCACCATCACTCTGAAGTTCTCCCCACAGCGGATTATTCACTGTCGCGACTTTTGCGCCGAGTGACCCGTGTGGCGGATATTCACTGGAGACCACGCCATAAGCACCATCTTCAACGACCAATACGATGCCGCAGTGATCGATGCCGAGTAGTTCTACTACCAATTCGGCACTGGTATCCAGCAGCGTTTTTTCGTCGGTGATGGCGTTAATCACGGAACCAAATTGATTGATAGTTTGCAGTGTTTGTACCTGTCGGCTGAGTTGAGCAGCAGTGACTTGTGCGTCGCGCAGCAGGCGATGATTCTGCAATACGATGGCTATCTGGTCGCTGATCGCTTCGTAGAAACGGCGCTGGCGGTCATCAAAGCGCTGCGGATAACTGAAAGCGACAGTGACGGTTTCACGTACCCGGGTGTTTTCCCGGATCAGGATTGAAATCGAACTGTGACTTCCATTGTTGAGTGAAAATTCTGCCAGCGGATGTTCGGCATAAACCGCATCCATGTCTTCGACGAAAGAAACGGCGCTGGGTCGGCTTTCCCAATACGCTTGCAGACTCGCAATTTTCTTCTCTCCGATGGTTTGAGCCAGCGAAATGTTAATGACCTGTTCAGCGCCACCTGCCATATTCATGAAGTCGATGGTGGCATCTTTTATCTGACCGAGTGAGTCGTAGGCAATGGAAATGTGGTTGATGTTGCTGGCTTCCGGGGCAATGTGTTCGCGGATGGTACGCAGTACATCCAGTGTATCCTGTGCACTCAGTACCGAACGATTGACTTCGTAGAGCAGTCGGGTTTCATCCAGCGTCGCTGCTGTCGAAGCCAGCAATGTACGGTTATCAAAGACCACCGCCGCCTGATCTGCCAGATTGCGCAGTGCGCGCAGCCGGTTCGGGGGGATGGTAGCGGGAACCGGACTCATGAAGGTGATCAGACCCACCGCACGTTGATTCGCCATCAGCGGCACAATAATCAAGCCACCGATGTCCTGCGATTGCAGCCGTGTCCGTTCAGCCTCCGTCAAAAAGGTGTCGTTGACGACATCCGGGACATACAGGGTTTCCAGGGCAGGCAGCGCTTCGAAAGCAGGGTAACTGCTTATCTCAACTTCATGTTCCTCAGTGTTGCTTTGTCCGTGATGGATTTCTGCGACGATGTGCACGACTGAGGCGTTGTTCGCGTCAACCAATCCCAGATGGCTGTGTTTGAATTGTCCGCCTACAAAACGGTAGACCGCCTCCAGGGTTTCCAGTGGGGTTTTGGCATCATAGATAGCACTGGTGGCTTCAAATTGAGTTTGCACGAAGTTTAGGGTAATGCCTGTTTGGTCAAGCAGGCTGCGATTTTCAATCGAAATGGCGACCTGATCGGCTACGGTGCGGAAATTGTCCTGTTCCAGTACACCGAGCGCCAGACGACTGGCAGAACCCAGCATGAGCAGGCCCAGCAGCCGGGAACCAATGCGCAGCCCGATCAGGGTGAGTGATGCGACTCCCTGTGCTTGCAGCAGGGAAACCGTAATGGGTGGCAATATCGGGCTGGAGGTCTTGGGCATAATGATGATTTCACCCGCCATCAGCCGTTCGAGTGTGCTGACCACATCGGGATGAAGAGGTATCTGGTCAACGACCTGTAAATGTGTGGCTCCGGTACGGGAGACTATTACTTTGCTTTCCAGTGTCGCGGGGCGCTCTCCAGATACTACGGGCTTGTCAAACAGCGCCAGTGCCAGATCAGTTACGGTATCTGGCATGATTTTCATCAATATCTTCGCCAGCGCTTCGTAATTTTCGGCAGCAGCGATTTCGCGGTTGGTTTCTGCGAGCTGCGTCGCCAGACTTTGTGCGGCTTGCGCTTGTTCCAGCAGATGGCGGGTACGCACCAGTGCACCGATTTGCTCCGCCACGTTGCTCAGTGCGTTAATCTCTTCCTGATTAAAGGTAGTTGGGGTGCGGCTCAGAATGCCTAAACCGAGGATCGTTCGGCCTTCGACAATCGCGACAGGCACGATAATTTGCGCTTTGACATTGATGATTTTGAAGAAATTGTAAAATTCTTCGCCAGCAAAAGAGGGAGACAGCTTATCAAAATTCTCGACAATGAACGGTTTGTGTTCAAGGATCGCATCCCGCAAAGTCGGATCAATCGTACCCCAGTCGAGGTTGACGATGGCATCGCCCCAGGTAAAGGTTTTTTCCCGGTTCGCGGTTGCCAGTGTGCGCCAGCCAGATACCAGCCCCTCATTATTGTGGAAGAATTCAATCAAACTGACGAAGCGTCCACGTTCGGTGAGCATATTCCGCGCGACCACACCCGCCATCGCTTGGAAATCCATTTGCGGGTTGAGTTCGTCGAATACGCGGCGCTGCCCCTCGCTGATTTCGTGACTGTAAGTGAATTCACTGGTCAGATGATGCAGTTGAATGAGCGCCCCGACCTGATCCGCCAGCACCTGGTAAAGCTGCATGGCTGTTTCGTCCAGATGGAGGTTGTTCGTGAGACTGTTCAGGCAAATCGCGCCAAATGTCCGGTTTCCGTAGCGCATCGGCCATGATGCTAAAGCGCGGATTTTGTGATTTTCCAACCAGACTTTGAAGGACGGGCTGAAATCTTCCTGCTTTTCAACATTTTCAATCAATGTCGATTTTCCATCGTTGATGATGTGGCTCAGACCTGCGCCCAGATCGCTCCGGTTCAGTTCAACGATTTCATGTGTATCATAAGTGGCATGGCGGTTAGCGGTGGCAATCGTCAGCAGCCGAAATTGTTCACCATCGTGACTGTATTCAAGGGGATTAATGGTGATAAACTGCCCCGCGTCAAGGAGCATGTGTTCGGCAATGGCTCCCGCCATTTCACGAAAAGTGGTGCAGTTGGTCAGGGTACTGCTGGCGCTGGCCTGACGTTGAACCAGATCCAGTAAACCATTCACATCAGGGGTGTCGCGCATGGGCACACTTCCTCAGTTATGACATTGGAGAAACAGCGATGAGCAGCTTCAAATTCAGAGAATTACAAACAGGAAAGAACTTGCATTCTTTCCCTGTGTTTATCATATACGAATTTAAGGAACGGAAACCATAAGATGCCATTTGGGTTAGCATCCTCAAACGATCATTTCCATTCCCAAACTTCTTCGCCTGAAAGCAGGCGGCGGATCTGAGCGGGGAAGCGGTCAGCGTCCAGCGGCTTGCCGAGAAAACCGTTAAAACCGGCCTTTTTGGCTTTCCGCATTTGTTCTTCGTTAGCTTCCGCCGTGACTGCGCAAACAATGGTTTCGCGCAGGCGAGGATGCGCCCGTACTTTCTGAAGCGCCTGAAAGCCATCTTCATAGGGCAGCCGAATGTCCATCAGGATCAGATCAACCCTGGGAAGTGTGTCGGCAAATTGAACAACCTGCCAACCGGATGTTTTCCACTCGCAGCGCTGCACGCCCATGAACGCTAACATACGTGCGACCAGGACGAAGTTGGGCACGTTGTCTTCCACCACCAGCACATGCGCTTCACCCGGCTCGATTGGGGCACGCTGGTTGGTAGTATTGGAGTTTTGCACTTCGTTCATCACTGGCGGCTCCTGTTGATATACTGAATAATCTCATCCGGTAACTTATCTACATCAATTGGCTTCCGAATATAGCCATCGCAGCCTGCTTCCAGCGTGCGTTCTTTGTCGCCTTCCATGACATTGGCCGTGAGTGCAACAATAGGAACCTTCTGTAAATCCGCCATACCACGAATACGCCGGGTAGCCGTTAAGCCATCCATCTCTGGCATACTCAAATCCATTAGAATGAGATCAGGTGGATTTTTTTGCGCCATCTCGATTCCCAGAAGCGCATTTTCAGCTTCTTCAATCTGGAAATCGTAGTCAGATGCCATCAAAATCCGCCGGACAAGCATTCGATTATCGCGATTATCTTCAATATACAGAACTCGCGGCATTCTGCTCTCCCCAAACCACGCGAAAACCCACAAATGATCCTATGGTTGAATTATAGCACGACATAAAGTGGCGTTATCCGTAAGATTATTAAATACGGAATAAATTCACGCGAGAATGGGATTTCGGAAACAAAAATTTTCTAACTGAAAATTCGGTTAATTCTTACTTTATTTCGTGATCTACGAATGAGGATACACCTAAATTGCTAAAACAACTATGAAGATGACCCGTAACAAACTTGACATAGGGACTAAAGTCCTCCCCTTTAGTCGCTTGCCTGCCAATTTTCTGCTATGCTAATGTCATCGTCCATTCAATATTGGGTGGATTTCTCGTTTTCTGAGAGAGGATTCTAGCAATGCCGAAGAGCTATAATGCAGCGCCTGCTATGCAGATTGATGCCAGCAAGAATTATGTCGCCCACTTCGATACCAGTCGGGGCGTATTCGATATTCAGTTGTTCGCGAAAGAAGCGCCAATTACGGTCAACAACTTTGTTTTCCTGGCGAAAGATGGTTTCTACGATGGTTTGAAGTTCCACCGTGTCATCAAAAATCCGCCTTTTATGATTCAGGGTGGCTGCCCGCTAGGTACAGGGACAGGTGGCCCCGGCTACAAGTGGAAGGACGAACCCTCGGCCTTGAATTTGAAGCACGATGGCCCCGGTGTGCTGAGCATGGCAAATGCCGGCCCGAATACCAATGGGTCGCAATTCTTTGTTACTCACGTTGCCACTCCCCACCTGAACGGCAAACATGCTGTTTTCGGCAAAGTCATCGGCGAAGGTATGAAAGTGGTCAATGCTGTCGAACAGGGTGATAAGATCAACTCGATCACCATTCAAGAAAGCTAAACAGTCAATATAGACAGAGGTGGCAGCTATGTCACCTCTGTAGCGGGTTGGGGGCACTATGGAGGGGCACATCTTCATTAGCTACTCACGGGCGGATGCTGCCGATGTGAAAAAGCTGTACGATGACCTCATGCTTCAGGGACTGCATTGCTGGCTGGATGTTGTAGCCATTCCGAGCGGGGCGGACTGGGATAAGGAGTTGCAAAAAGCGATTGAAACCTGTGCCCATTTTGTAGTGATCTGCACCCCAAATTCGATGGCCTCGCGTAATGTTCAGGCCGAATGGCAGTATGCCTTTGATTTAAAAAAGCCTTTATACCCCTTTGTTTTGCAGCCCTGCGATATACCTTTCCGGTTGCGCATTTACCAGCATATTGAAGTATTCAAATTAGGCTACGAGCGGGCTGTTCGCACGCTGGCGGGTGTATTACCGCTTACAACAACCCCGGTCGTGCCGGTCACTGCGAGCAAATCCGCTCCAACAAAAGTTGATGCGCTTATTAAACGTTCCGTCGAAAATTGGAAAGCCTTTGGCCTGTTACTCGATTCCGAAGCCTTTAATCATATCGATTCGGTACGCGACGGGCTTGAGTTAAGCGATCCTTCTGTGCTGAATCTGCTGTATCTTTCTGCTCGTCGTAACCACCGCTCAGTAGACTATTGGGCTGCGTCGCTCAAAGCGAACAGCACCGCACTGGATACTCTCGAAGATATTTTACTGGATCAGATAGACGAAAAATTTTCTTACCCGCGACAGCTAGAATTTGAAAAATTCGCTTCTACACGGCTGGTTGGAAAATCTGCGCGGTTGCTTGATCTGTTGAGCGATGAAGCAAAGACCGGAGCCATTCTCGACAGCCTTGAGCGCGTTCTGCTGAACTATGATCGACTTCACGTCGATGTGACCGAAATTGAAGCGATACTGCTGCGGCGTTTCGATCAAACTCCTGTCAAAATTCTGGCTCGTGCGTTGGGTTGGATGAACTCTAAACAGTTTTTGCAGCGTTCATTAAAGGCACTTCAGGACAAACCTCTGACCGCCATACACGATGATGCTCATCTATACGGTCTGGTGCATATGACCGACCCGCAGGCGACTCACTTTTTGAGTACTCTGACACCGGAAGGTTATGCCTATATTCCGGCGGGTTGGTTTACGATGGGCAATTTAGTTCCGGATAAACAGTTGGATTATCCGCTGCATGAGGTGTTCGTGCCGAGTTTCTGGCTGGCGAAAACGCCGGTAACGATAGCGGAATACCGACAGTTTCGGACCGGAAAAATCAGCTCAACTGAAGCGGATTTACCCATCTCCAATATCAGTTGGCGGGATGCAAAGGACTATGCGCGCTGGGCGCAGAACAAGCTCGGATTACCTGTTGATCTGCCAACAGAAGCTATGTGGGAAAAAGCCGCCACCTGGAATCCCGTCGAAAAGCGAAAGATGCGTTATCCCTGGGGGGATGTGTCCGATAAAACGAAATGCAATACAATTGAAGGTGGAATTGGACATATAACTCCTGTGCATTTATTTTCCCCTCAGGGCAACACTCCCTACGGTATACAGGATATGGTTGGTAATCTCTGGGAATGGACATCTAGTGCCTTCTATCCCTATCCCTATCATGCCCGTGATGGAAGAGAAGGGAGCAGGGGTTTTGACCGTATTTTGCGTGGGTCGTCCTTTTTCGCCAAACGAGGATTTGAACACGGGGCGACAACCCGTGTCACCTTTGAGGAATCCTATGCCTTTCACGATGCTGGTTTCAGAACAGCCCTTGTCATTGCTCAATAGAGTAGAAGAGCTTAAAAGTGATTACCCATATTCACGGTAATCTGCTTGGAATGCTTATGTTTGTGGTGGGCGGCATCATTGCCGGCGTAGGTTATCTGTTCCTCAAACTACCTGACCCCGTTACCATGATGGCAGTTGGGATAACCCTTATCGCGGCAGATTTAGTCGTGCGGTTTCGCGCCCGTCCCGAAACTGGTTGGTTAACGAATAAACAGCTTGGCGGTTATCTGTTTTTCATCCCCGCCTGGGGATTTGGAATCATCGTTGTGGTTGACAATATTATCAGCGGCTTGCAACCCTCATGAACATTCGTATTGCCCGTGAAGTCGATGCGCGCGGCATTGCTGAAGTCCACGTAGCAAGCTGGCGCAGCACTTATGCGGGATTGATGCCTGCCGATTTCCTTGCGGATCTGTCTGTAGACTCGCGCGAAACGGGTTGGCGTAACGGACTTGCCAACCCCAACCGTCAAACAGAGTATTTTGTTGCGGAAGATGTCGATGGGAAAATTATCGGCTTTGCCTGTGGCGGCCCGGAACGCGAAGGGCATCCGATCTATAAAGGTGAACTCTACGCCATTTATTTGCTGGCGGAACATCAGGGGCAGGGTATCGGACGCGCCTTAATGCAGGCAGTTGTGCGCTATCTGCTCGATCACGGCTACACAACCATGCTGATCTGGGTGTTGGAGGGCAATCCCGCCTGCAAATTTTACGAGTCGATGGGTGGTGTTTATGTAAGCAGCAAACCCATTGAAATTGGCGGGGCGCAATTAACGGAACTATCCTACGGTTGGGATGATATAGGTGGTTTTGAGAATGGATAAATATGATCGCTTCATGCAGGAAATGATAGCCTATCTTCAGGCTACATGGTTGGCTAAATCACGACCACCGGGAACCGACAGAGGAGCAATCCGGGGAAGCACTGAGTCGGAAATTGAAGAAGTAGAGCAGCAAATCGGTAAGAAACTCCCTGCTGCATTGAAGGCATGGTATCGCGTAGCTGGCGCGGTTCCACCTTATTTAAACGATCATGATGCTGATTTTTCACTTGAAGATCTAAAGAGGGCGCAAGAAACGGCTGTTGATCTCGTTCAGGGTGAAGATTGTGATTGGGAACTTACAGATGCCATTCTGCCCTTTTCTCAGCGTATGGGCGGACAGTTTCTTTTCGTGGACACCAGTAAAGGTAATGTAAATGATCCTCCAGTATTTCTTTATGTAGAAAATGAGGCTCAACCTTATCCGTCATCGGCAGCATTTACATGCAGCATACGGGAAAAATGGTTAATTTGGCTGGATTTTCCGAAGCGGAATAAAGAGGTTGTTAATCAAATCGGGCTGTTCAGAGAAAATTGGATGTCTCGCAAAAGGATTATAGACACTCTGCGCGCTCAGGTATTGCAATTACGAAATCAACTTATCGAAACGATTCATCAGGAAGATTTAGGGCGCGATGTAGTCAGTGGACCAAGAATATTTCAAGAACGTTGGTTGCAGGCAATCTCAAGCAGCGAGATTAAGCAGAAACTACTGTCTGAAGGCCTGGAGATTCCATTCAATTGGATTGAAACACCTCCTGATGAACCTGATTAGCTCCTGATAAGATATGCTAGTCCATTTCATCCATTTTCGCCACTGGCAGCGTGAAAGCGAAGATGCTCCCGCCCGATGGATTATCTTCAATCCAGATGCGTCCGCCGTGTGCTTCCACCACCATGCGGCAGAAAGTCAGCCCCAGACCAATACCCCGACGCGCTCCACGCCGTCCTTTAATCTGCATGAATCGCTCGAATAGTTTGGTCTTGTATTCGTCTGGAACACCCGGCCCTGTGTCCATCACATCTACGCGCACGAATTTCTCGCCTGATGCATTCGCTTCTGGCGCACGAGTATGAATGGTGACAGCGCCTTCCGCCGGACAGAACTTGAGCGCGTTATCCACCAGATTGAGCAGCACTCGTTCTACCTTGTCTGGGTCGATGCTAAGGGCTAGTCCCGCTTTGACTTCTGTTTTAAGCTCAACTTCCAGTTCTCGTGCCAGCGGCATGAATTCGCGGCAGACATTTTCGGCAATTGTTGCGAGGTCGGTAGGTTCGACTTCCAGCATCCATTGACCGCGATCCATGCGCGAGACATCCAGCAGTGAATTGACGCGGTTGAGCAGCTTGCGGATAGCGCGTTGGCTGGCTTCGGCAGTTGATTCGATGGTAGAGAACAAGGGGCTGTCGCCGGGAATCATGTCGCGCAGCAGTTTCAGGCCGCTGTTCACCGAGCTTAACGGGCTGCGCAAATCGTGGACAATCATGCTGGTCAGGTCATCACGCGCCTGTTCCAGATCATGTTCTTCAGTCTGGTTGTAAAACACCAGCAGCAAACCAACCGATTCCCCGCTGCTGCCTGTCACTGGGATAACCCGCCGCTGGATATAAATCGTCCGATCTTCTTCTTCGATATGATAACAAAACGGTTCAGTGATCTTGGGTTTCTTCAGCAGAGCGCGTAAGTCCAGGGCCGAGGCGAAGCCCATGCGGGCTGCCAATTTGAG
>JBGAGR010000375.1:0-9581 GCA_044226645.1 Aggregatilineales bacterium | reverse complement strand
ACTGTACGGAATACCAATCCACCGGGCAGAACGAGATGCTGATTGCCGACGAGTTCGTCCTGGATCATATTCTGAAGTGTTTTCTGATCCTGAGTCGACATGGTAACTGTTGTTCCCTGAACCAGTTGGTTAAAACCGTTTACACTGCTGGCAGCAGCTTCGACAATCTGGTCAGGAGTCTGGTTGTCAGCCTGTGCCGTATTTTCAGCAACAATCTGTTCAGTGGTATAGGCTCCAACCACCAGTTGATCGTATGGAACCGGGAGCAGGGTACCAACCCGGCTGTGCTGCGGCGGGAAGGTCATATCGTGGAAGATTTCCACATCCGGCGAGGTTCTTACACCGAACTTCGCCAACCCCATGTAACTCATGAAGGTGATGAAGGTGATGAGTCCCAGCCAGAAGCTGATGGCGAAACGGCGGTGCGAGTAGCGGCGGCTGACGGTGACATCCAGATAAGGCCAGACAGCCAGCAGACCGAGCAGAATACCGGGGAACAGAAGCCCCCAGAAGACTTTATCGCCGAGTTTAAGACCACCTTGTAGCCAGAGGAAGTACCAGGGCGCTGTCGTGCCCAGCGGCGTGACCTGCGGGTTAGCATGATGTTCCAGAGGTGCATCGTAGAACCAGACGCACAGGACGACGAGAATCAGCGTTGTCACGGCGACCCACATCAATTCGCTGGTGAGCACGTCCGGCATGAAGTAGACACGTTTATCCAGCGGGATACGCTTGGCGGTATCTTCACCGATATTTTCTTTCTGGGGCGGCAGACTGAAACCGTGAATAATCACTTTATAATAATGAACGCCCAGGAATATGAAGAGCAGCGCCGGGAGTGCCAGTACGTGCAGCAGATAGAAACGCAGCAAACCATTGGCAGCAATATCCGGACCACCACGAATCAGCAGGTTGAGGTTATCGCCCACAATCTGCGGCGGGGTGGCTTCGATCATGCTCGCGCCAATCGTGACCGCCCACAGTGCCAACTGATCCCAGGGGAGCAGGTAGCCGCTGAAGCTGAGGAAGCCTGTGACGATGAGCAAAATAAACCCGCTGAACCAGGTAAATTGTCGCGGCTTCTTATACGAACCTGTTATGAAGGTTCGCGTCATGTGGAGTGCGACGATCAACACCATCGCTTCCGCGCCCAGACGATGCAAATCGCGGACAAGTTGCCCCATCGGGACATTTTCCAGGATCGCGATCATGTTGGCATAGGCGACATCAGGTGATGGCGTATACCATATCATGAGCAGGATGCCCGTGATGGTTTCGAAGAAGACCAGATACGTCGAGAGCCAGCCCAGGCGGAATGTCGGGTATAAGCCGGTCATGTCCGAATGGAAATAGCTGGGACGCATGTGCAGCCAGAAACCGTCGGCGTGTGGTGTCAGACGTGGATTTGGCTTGCGGCTAGCAGGCTCACCGCGCAAAACTTCGCGGATGTCCTGAATGTTCAAGCCCGCTGTAAAGCGTTCCACCGATTCGTCGACGAGTTCGAAAACAGCCCGTTTGAGGCCCTTATCTTTAACGTCATCGAGGAAAGAAGGAAATGGCAGTACGGACATTTGAGGCTCCTCGTTTAAGTGTCCGACCAGACAAGCGATAGATGTAACAAGTTAAACCCGGCCACCGCGCTTGATACGCGCACCGGTATTGATGGCGACACTGACAATTTTCTTGCCATTCAGCGGGATGGGATTACCTTCTCCGTCTGTGGTGGCAGTTGTGCCGTCTTCAAAGGTCACGACAGTCTTGAAACGATCCAGGCTGCGCGGAGCGGGGCCTTCAATATAATGACCGTCTTTTTGATATTTGGAACCGTGACATGGGCATTCGAAACGGTTGTTGACCGGAACCCATTTCGGCAGACAGCCGAGGTGGGTGCAGACACCATAGAGCGCGACGAAGCCTTCTCCCGGTATGGTCGAAAGCCAGAAACGACCTGCCGGAATATTGAGCGGGGCAGCATCTTCTCCGGGGACGGTTTCGCCGTCATAGGTGAAGGTACCGCCGAATTCGCCTGCTTTGAAACGGGGCAGCGCAAACCAGATGAGTCCAGCAGTCGCTTCTCCGAGAATCAGCGCTATCGAAGCACCCCAGATGTAGTAGAGAAATTCCCGACGACTGGGCGGACTGATCTCAACAGAAGCTTCGGCTTTTGCTGGTCGGGCAGTCTGCGCTTTTGTAACACTAGCTGTAGCCATTAAAGGCCTCCTGACCTGTTCAAGACGAGGTGATAGTTTAACGCATATTGAACCAAAAACACATCTTTTCTCATTAAAGATGTGTTTGGTTATTTCCATAGACAAGGCACGCTAGAAGGGTGTCTGACGTGACTATGTACAATATATCACAATCAAACGGGTTCGTCAAAAAAATGTTTGTGCGAATTTGCCCTTGAACAGTTGCGCTAAGACTCTTATAGTTCTATCACGAATCCTCGTCGGGATTTTACTATAAAGAACTCAGATGAAAGCAAACACCTAAGTGGACTGGCCTTTCCCCCGCGCGACCTATATTGAACATGATAATGATTTTCGCAAGTTAGTGGATACCCTGGCAAAAGAACCGCTGATCGCTGTCGATACCGAATCCAATAGTTTGTATGCCTACCGTGAACGTGTGTGTTTGGTACAGATTTCCACACGTTCAGCAGACTATATTGTTGACCCGCTGCGGGTTGCCGATATGCAACCGTTGGCAGGAATATTGGCAAACCCGGCGATTGAGAAGGTTTTTCACGCTGCTGAATATGATCTGCTGTGCCTGAAGCGGGACTATGGCTTTGTCGTCCATAATCTGTTCGATACCATGATTGCGGCACGTATCTGCGGACGTAAGGAAATGGGGCTGAATAAGCTGCTGGCGGAATACTGCGGCCTTACGGTTGATAAAAATCATCAGCGCGACGATTGGGGGCAGCGTCCACTGCCGGATGAAGGACTGCTCTATGCCCAGATCGATACGCATTATTTGCCGGAACTGCGCGATCATTTGCTGGCAGAGTTGAAAAAGCTGAACCGGATGACCGAAGCGCGGGAAACGCTGGATGAGTATGAAAAAGTCACGGTGGTGCAGCGCGAATTTGACCCGGAAGGTTATTGGCGCATCGGCATCCCTGCCAGCCTGAACCGCCGGCAGATGGCGATTTTACGTGAGCTATATATATTGCGTGAACATCTGGCAGAAGAACGCGATTGTCCACCTTTTAAGGTGTTTGGTGATAAAACGATGATTGCGCTGGCGGAAGCATCTCCAACCTCAACCCGCGCTTTGAGCCGGGTGAAAGGGCTGGCATCCTCGCAGATTCAACGCTATGGCGCGGAACTGCTGACTGCCATTGAAAAGGGCAGGCGTGTCCCACCGCCCAAAGCGCCGCCCCGTCCGCCAGATATTGACCCGGATGCGGTAGAGCGCTTTTCAGTCTTGCGCGATTGGCGTAAAACCCGTGCTGAACAGCGCGGTGTTGAATCAGATGTGATTATATCGAAAGATGCACTGTGGGGGCTGGCACTCAAGCTGCCCAAAACGCTCGACGAGATGAGTCAGATTCGCGGCATCGGCCCCTGGCGGTTGGAAGCCTATGGTACAGAACTGCTCGATTTGCTGAAAACATTTCAGAATGGTGAGTCATAAACCGTAAACCAGCGGTAAGCCTTTTTGCAGCACCGTGATTTCTGAGTTGACGAGCTTTCCGGTTTTATCAACTGTCACGGTGTACTGCTTGAAGTCCATGTCGTGGATGACGTAAACTGTGACTATGTACTGTTGACCATTGGAATGCACGTCAGCAGGAGCGTCAATCGAATCGGCATAGCGCTTTAAAAAGGCTGATTTAACCGCTTCCTGCGTGGCTTCCAGATTGGGGCGAAATTTGATCTGATCGGTGCTGCTCACCACGTAAAAGCGTTTGTTCATGGGGCGCGTGACTTTCAGATAGAGGGTCACGTAGTCCAGCGCTTCTGCTTCGCTTTTAAGCTGAACATGATCTTCCTGCGCGATTTTGAAGTAATTATCCGGCTGACCGGTAATCAGATAAACAGGTTTATTTTCCGCATAACCGACGTAAAACTGAATCGGTTTATTCGGTGCGCGATGGGTTAGCTCATAAATATGATAATCATTGAGGAGGGGTGCGGGCTGTTCGACCATTTCGGTTTTGGGCGATAAAGCCATATCGCCATATGAACTGGAGATTTTTTCCAGCGCATGTCCTAATTCCTGCTGTAAATCCGATGTCATAACGGCTCCTCACATGATTAGCGACGACGGCGCGGCGGATGGGCATCTTTCCAGGCTTTACCATAATAATCCGGGTAGGATTCGCCTGTATTGGAAGTTTGTACTTCGCCCTTCATAAAGCCCTTGATAACCCGCTTTTTCCCTGCGACACGTCCTGCTGCTTTTAACTGTTCATCTGTATATGGCGGCTTTTTCTTTTTCTTCTTCATTTTATCTATGGCGGCCTGATACGCCTGTCGATACTCGGCTTCGAGCGGGAAGGTGGCTGACGACACATCGATGGTTGTGCCCTCTAATTCGACTTTCGCTTCGATACTTTTGACCGTACCTTCGGCCTCTTCCTCGACCATGCCTTTGACATATTTCTTTTTGGAGAGCTTCATAATGTCCGCACCGAGGTTTTCGTGATGATATTTGGCGTGGTTCATCTCGTGGACAAAGGTCAGTGCGGCATTCGTCGTATCCTCGGTGGGGTCGAGAGTCATTTTATTGCTGTCAGACGCGAAAAATGAGCCGCCGCCCGCCGCGCCGTAAATATAGCCTACCGAGTAGGTATCCATAATCGCGATGGCTTCGATACCTGTTGGAATGGTTTTACAGATGCGCTTGATATCGTTGAACAGAAAGGCTTCGGCTTCTGTTTTCTGAGCAGGTGGAACGCCAACCGCAGACATGAGTTTGGTCGTCACGACTTCATAGGCGAAATCAAAGCGCGGCATATCGACAAATCCGGCGAAGGTTGCCTTCTCCGCCATATGCGCATCGAGCTTTCCACGATCCATACCATCCATTTTGGTCAGTATATCGGTCATACTCAGGCCGTTGGTTTCGTAGAAGAATTTGAAATGATCGGGATCATACTTCGGGCCGAGCAAGCCTTCGACATGCGTCATTTCGGATTCAGTGAGTTCATCGCGCAGCCGCGCCATCAGGGCATCGTCATTGAGAATATCCTGTTTTTCGGCTAATGTGGCCTTCGTAATCGCATCGTATATCGCGTCTTCATCCGTGCCCAACCCATCCATCGCTTTGTTGAGTTTATCTTTTACCGTTCGCTGGATGACAGCCTTGAGGATGAGACGCTGTACAGCCTGATTTCCGATCACGCGCTGCAAGCGTACAATGTTGGACGGAGTCAGGTTGAGCGAAATTTCTGGAGAGACCACCTCAGCCGGATCAAGGGATTTGGGGGCTTTTGGCTGGATTTTCGATTCATGAGCCGATTGTTTTTTGCCCATCGGTGTTCCGCTTCACTTACTGGCTAGAATCGCATTATATACGACATTCACGCTGCATGGCTACAAGCGGATAGGGCGCAAGCCGTCATTATCGGCTAAAATAGGGCTGTTTCAAAATTGATTGGTCAGGAGAAAACAATGCGGCTCACATTTTATGGCGCGGCGCAGACGGTAACGGGTTCGCAGCATTTGGTCGAAGTGAACGGCCTGCGCATTTTACTCGATTGTGGGTTGTATCAGGGCAAGCGTACCGAGGCCAATGAACGTAACCGGACACTGCCTTTTGATGCCAAAACAGTGGACGTGATGGTTCTGTCCCACGCCCATATCGATCATTCCGGCAATATTCCTAATCTGGTGAAAAGTGGTTTTCGCGGCGATATTCTGTGTACCCACGCCACGCGCGATTTGTGCGCGGTGATGCTGCTGGACAGCGGTCACATTCAGGAAAACGATGCCGCCTTTGTCAACAAAAAACTTGCCAAACGCGGTCAGCCACGCATCGAGCCAATCTACACACAGGCTGATGCCACTGCCAGTCTGCATTATTTCACATCACAGAGTTATGACCGCACACGTACTATCGCGCCGGGAGTCAAGCTGACCTTTATCGACGCGGGGCACATGCTGGGGAGCGCCAGCGTCATACTGGACATTGAAGACCGCGATACCCATCAGGACATCCGGTTGGTATTCAGTGGTGACATCGGGCGTAAGGGGATTCCCATCATTCGCGACCCACAGTCACCGGATGCCGCCGACATCCTGATTATGGAAAGCACCTATGGAGATCGGACGCACGAAGCCTATCCCGATTCGGAAAAGCAGCTCGAACGGATCATCAACAATACCTATCGGCGCGGTGGGAAAATCATTATTCCGGCTTTCGCGGTAGGGCGGACGCAGCAGTTGGTTTATTCGCTGCATCAATTAGCGGATAAAGGCGATATTCCGCGCCTGCCAATTTTTGTCGATAGTCCGCTGGCGGTCAATACGACGGATGTATTCCGTACTCACCCGGAATGCTTCGATGAAGAAACACAGGCATTCGTTATGGAGACAGGCAATCGGCGTGACCCATTTGGTTTTGCTGACCTGACCTATACCCGCTCTGTGGAAGAAAGCAAAAAGCTCAATTTCCTGCGCGAACCTGCTATCATCATCAGCGCCAGTGGTATGGCGGAAACCGGACGCATTTTGCATCACCTGAAGAACAATATTGAGGACTCGCGCACAACGGTTTTGATTGTCGGCTGGCAAGCGCCGGATACCCTGGGGCGTAAATTGGTCGATCATCAAAAGGTGTTGAAGATTTTCGGCGAGGAATATCATAATAACGCGCAGATTGAGGTGCTGAACGGCTTCAGCGGTCACGCCGACAGTGGTGAACTGTTGGGCTGGGTCGAAGCAATGAAACGCAAACCACGCCGGACATTTCTGGTACATGGCGAACTGGAAGCGGCTAATTCACTGGCGCGTGGCCTGCGTGATCGCTATGGCCTACAGGTCGATATTCCCTTCTGGAAGCAGTCCTTCGACCTCCGCGGCGCGGATTACGAACAACCAAGTCTGGGACTGCGGCTGGAATAAAATGCAATTGGAAATGCGAGAGTGTGGATTAAGGTATGGCCGATAACAAGGACATCTTTGGGGAAGATTGGCTGGAATGTTTGCGGGCGCATTATATGCATGTCGTCCGCGTCAGCGATAAAGTAACCCTGCCATCGCTGACGGTGGTGATGGAGCAGGCAGGCTTTAACCAGAGTGAATTGGCGGAACTGCGTGTCCGCGCGACCATGCATGTGGATACGACGGGTGCGGATTTCGTGCCCGATTTGGATGTATTGGAGTCGAAGCCGGTTCAGGTTCAGGGCGCGGAAGTCAAACAGGAAGCCCCCGCTGTAATTGAACAACTGCCACAGGTTGTGGAACCAGCGTCTGTCATAGACCTGCCGGAAACGCCTGAAGAATTGTTGATCGATGAATCGCCGCTTGACGATGAGCTTGAGCCGGAACCAGAAGCGGTTATCGAAGAAGTGCCGGAGGACGACCCCGACGCGCCGGAACAATTAAGCCTCTTTTGATCGTGACTGGTTGTATCCTCAGAGTTAGGTGAGGATACAATCTGATAGAGGTCTGTCGTGAAGAAAATCCGGCGTATCGTGTTTCTATTGGCGCTCATCAGTCTTGTAGCAAGTGTTGTGCTGCTGATGAATATCACTGCGCCCAATCCTACAGGCAGACGTTATTCCAGCGAGGTTCCGCTGGTTGGTCGGCAGGCCAATGCCCAACAGATTGGCGCAGATGGCGAGCGTATTCTCTCGAATGATCTGCACTTGCCCAACAACAATGAGGCCGATCAACGTCAGTGTATTTGTGGGAATACATCACGTCCAAAGGGGCAACTCATGTAATGTGTGTCTGGTACAGATTCCTCTATTTCGACCTACCGGGTGCCGGACTTTGTTGGGGCAACATTTTTTGGGTGCGCCACATCGAGCGAAAAAGAAGGTTCAAAGAAGTACCGTTGTTTTACGAGATAACGGGCGCGAAGTTGACCAGATCAATGAGGCCTGTCTGATGTTATATCGCGGCTGGAAGTAAGCTGTAAGTGCAGCGTGAACAAACCTTCTCCTATCGGGTTTTTATGCGCCATTCGCGTGAATTGGTAGCGATGTTGACCAGTGGCGGAATTGTGTCCGTTTGAATTGGATGAACGCAGTCCACTGGTGGCGATGTAGTCCATATTATTTCAAGTGGATGAAATCCGCTTGAAAATGCAACAGCAAATCGTCTGGATAGCTATGGCATTGGCTGTGGGGATCGCCTGTGGTTGGGATGTGCAGTCCGTCGTACAAGCGCGGCACAAAAACCTGTGTCTGCTGCCGCTGGTGATCACCTTTGATGGGTGGTCGGCTTATCCGGGCTTGCCGGGGTCTTCCGTGAAGCGCTGTTGACCGGACGACGCGGTCGCAATGGCGTTACCTGCAACTGGTCAAGTCGCCCAAAGGTCAACCTTTTGCCCTCAGCGCTGGTTGCTGGAAGGCTGGACATATTACCTGTTGAACCTCACTCAAGGAAAACACTTCGCCCAATGCTACTTTTCGTCGCTGGCTTGCATGGCGCGGCGTATCAGCCGCAAACCGTCCATGATCATGCAGAAGATTATGGCGGCGAGAGTTGGTCTTTGGAGGAGTTCAAAGGTCATCGACTGCGTGGTCAGATGGACAAAGACGATGATTATGTGGCGATGATGTTCGCGTGAATACCGAATTGGATGATGCATACTGGTGGCGATGTAGTCTATTATTTCACGATAAGCAACTGGCGATCCGATAGAGCGCGGCACAAAAAGGGCTGCTCATTTCCGGCGCAATGGTTGCGGATGGGCGGCTGGAACATGGCGATGTGTCGTGGTGGTGGATATACCCATTGCCCCCAGGCCACCTGTTGATCACAGCCGCAAACTGGATCACGCAGAAGATTTTGCGGAAAAGAGCAAAGACCGTCTGCGGGGTCAATGGACAATGGTGAGGGGTGATTACGGAACAGGACGACGCGCACTGGATGCGTCACTGGAAGAAGCTCTGAAAGCGCTGGAACATGGCGACGTGCCGATAGGTGCGTTGGCTGTCCGGAATGGTGAGATTATCGGCAGAGGGCATAACTGCCGGGAACGCGATCAAGACCTACCGCTCACGCCGAAATGATCGCCATGCGCGAGGCTTCACAGGTGGTGGGTTACTGGCGCTTGGAAGCTGTCACACTCTACTGCACGCTCGAACCCTGTGCCATGTGCGCTGGCGCGATGGTGCTGGCACGTTTACCGAAATTAGTCTATGCCACTCATGACCCGAAAGCGGGGGCGGGTGGTAGTATCATGAATATCCTGCAACACCCCGCCCTCAATCATCAAGTCGCCGTTCAATCTGGCCTGATGGCAGACGAATCCGCCGGGCACATCCGCGCCTTTTTTGCGGCCTTACGCGCGGACGGTCAGCGGCATTGAGATTAGCGTCTGCGCGGGCTGATAAGCCGCCCCAGTGCGATTAACACACATGCGCCGCCAATGGCGATGAGCAAGTTGGCGATTGC
>JBGAGR010000051.1:0-33149 GCA_044226645.1 Aggregatilineales bacterium | reverse complement strand
GGCGAAAAACCTGTCTATATCGGCTTCGGCAGTATGCGCCTCAAATCACCGGAAGCCACCACACGCCTTGTTTTGGAGGCCATTAAACAAACGGGCAAACGCGCGGTATTACTCAGCGGTTGGGCAGGTGTTGGAGCGCTCGACCTGCCCAAAGATGTCTTTTTGCTCGATTACGCCCCACATGGTTGGCTTTTCCCACGTATGTCAGCCGTTGTCCATCACGGCGGCTCTGGCACAACCGCTGCTGGATTACGCGCCGGAGTACCGTCCACCGTCGTGCCTATCCTTGCCGACCAACCCTATTGGGGGCAGCGTGTTTATGAACTCGGCGCAGGCACAAAACCCATCCCGCGCGCCAAACTCACCGCCGAAAATCTCGCCGCCGCCATCACCCAAGCCACCACCAGCCGTATCATTCAAACCAACGCTGTTGAACTGAGCCACAAAATCGCCGCCGAAGATGGCATTGGGGAGGCTGTAAAGACCATCCGGGGATTTTTAGCATAAGTCGTGGATAATCCACGCTCCCAGAACAGATTACGTCCGTCCGCGTTATCATATAGAAAAATCGGGGCGTAGGCGAATCAGTGGACAATCGCCCTGGTTGCACCCCGAACGGTTTTGTCGATATGATAGTTAATATAATTAGAAATCATTTACTGAACGAGGGAATGAGTATGATTAAACGGCTTTGGATTATCTTCTTGATCGCCGTACTGACACTCTCAGGGGGAATCGGCCTGCTACAAGCCGCTCCCGACCAACAAAACACAACTTCTATCACCACTTTCACCAGCCCAACGGCTTCGATAGAGCGCAGTTTGCTGACCACGCGAACCGCGCGTATCCCCGTCACGTGGGCAACCACCAACCGTCCGAACACCTCCAATCTGGTCTTTGAACAGGTACTTCCCACCGGACAGGCCGTCAACATCGAACTACCGCGCGACAATGCCTACGTGCCTTCATCCGGAGATGGCGTAGTCGCCCCGCTTGATCCCGGTGCAGGAGTCAACGAAATCCATATTCGCGTCACGCTGCGGGATGTCATCAAGGTGCAGACCTACGATCAGAAAGAGATCGTGATCCCCATCACCGCCGCAGCCGCCCCCGTCATCCGTACCTTCAGCACCAACGCTGCCAATGTCAGCCGGGGCGACCTCACCAATGGAACCGCGCGTATTCCTGTCGCCTGGGCGGTGGATAATCGTCCGCCGAACAGCAATCTCGTCTTCGAGCAGGTCTTGGACGACAATTCCAGTGTGAATGTCGAACTCCCACGCACTGTCCCGATTGTCCCTTCGTCCGGCAGCGGCGTAACCGCGCCGAAACCCACTGGCGGTAACGGCACCAGCATCGTCCTGCGGCTCCGTCTGGTCAATCTGGCGGATAACAGTACCCTGCTGCAAAAGGATATTTCGCTGCCCATCGTCGAGTCCGGTTCGCAGCAGCCTTCCATCTCGATTTTCAGCACCTCCGCCACATCGGTCAGCCGCGCGGCGCTCACCAACAAGACTGCCCGTATTCCGGTCAGTTGGGGGGTCATCAACCGCCCGGATAACACCAATCTGGTTTTCGAACAGGTTTTGGATAACGGCAGTGTCGTCAATGTCGAACTCCCGCGCACCGTCGTCATTGTCCCGTCAGAAGGTAATGGTGTCGCGGCAGCGGTTGCCCCCGGTGGCAATTCAACCAGCATCAAGCTTCAGGTTCGCTTGATTAATCTGGCGACACAGGCTGAACTCGCCAAACGCGATCTGACCGTCGCCATCACCGACACCAGCAGCGCTCCGACAATCAGCCTCTTCAGCACTACCGCCACTTCCGTCAACAGCGCCGGACTCGCCGCCAAAAGTGAGCGTGTCCCGGTAAGCTGGCAGGTCTATAACCGTCCACCCAACAGCAATCTGGTGTTTGAGCAGGTGCTGTCAGATAACAGCGTGGTCAATGTCGAACTGCCACGTAATAACCCGATTGTGCCGGATTATGGGGTAGGCACGGCGGCTCCTGTCACACCGGGTGGCAGTGCAACCTCTATAACGCTGCAACTGCGCTTGATTGATCTCGGTTCGCAGGCCACGCTCGACAAGAAAACCATCACTATCCCCATCACTCAACCGACTGCGCCCGTCATTGCATCCTTCACCACCACCGCTACCAGCGTCAGTCAGGCGGCTTTAGCCAGCAACACGGCTCGTGTCCCGGTCAGTTGGCAGGTCAATAATCGCTACAACGGCAGCAATCTGGTGTTTGAGCAGGTTTTGGATAACGGCAATGTGATTAATGTTGAACTGCCGCGTACCGATCCGATTGTGCCATCGTCCGGTGTGGGTGTCACCGCCCCGGCTGCGCCGACCAGCGCCACCGTCCCCAATATCACCCTCCGCCTGCGCGTAATCGATCTGGCGACACAGGCCACCCTCGCGCAGCAAACACTCACCATTCCGATTGGCAGCAGCACCGTAACGCCAACCATCCGCACCTTCTCCACGTCGGCCATTAATGTCAGCCGCGCCGGACTCACCGCCAAAACCGAACGAGTCCCCGTATCATGGGCAGTCGATAATCGCCCCAACAATACCAACCTCGTTTTCGAACAGGTCATGGATAATGGCACTTTCGTTAATGTCGAACTCCCGCGTACCGTGCCGATTGTGCCTTCTTCCGGCAATGGTGTCACCGCGCCTGTCGCGCCCACCAATGCCATCACAACCAGCATCACCCTCCGTTTACGGCTGATCGATCTCGCCAGTCAAGCCACACTCGCGCAGCAGACCATCACCCTGCCCATCAGCGATACAACCAGCGGCGCGGTCATTCGTGCCTTCACATCTGGCGCTGGCAGTGTCGATTTTGCCGGATTAGCTAATAAAACCGCCCGTATCCCGGTCAGTTGGCAGGTCGATAACCGTCCCGCCAACAGTAATCTGGTCTTTGAACAGGTATTTCCGGGTGGTGGGGTGGTCAATGTCGAACTTCCCCGTACCGTACCAATTGTCCCGTCATCAGGCAGCGGAGTCGCAGCGGCAGTCGCTCCCGGTGGATTGGTTTTACCGGGCAACATCACCCTGCGCTTGCGGCTCGTCAATCTGGCGAACAACACCACGATTACGCAGTCCGATATTACTGTCGCCATCAGCGGACAATCTGCACCTTTTGTCCTCGCTGTTGATCCGACTCAGTGCTACAGCAATGGCTTCGCGCCGGGTAATGGCCTCGTCGTCGGTGGACGCGGACAGGTCTCCGCGCAATTGGGCAGCACAGTCTTGCCCGTTTACAATGCCGCACGCAACGGCACACAGCTTGGAGGGCTTCCCGCCAACTCAGCCGTCACCGTCACAGAAGGGCCGACCTGCTTCCGGTACAACTACGTCGCACAGTGGACGCAGCTCTATTGGCGCGTCTGGAAAGTGAAAGCGGATAACGGTGGTCTCGAAGGCTGGGTGACAGAATATGAAATGCTGCCCGATAGCTCGACGCGCGTTGACCTGACCTCCCTCAGCGGCAGTTCAGGTAACACTGGCACGCCCGTACAAATCACGACCTTTACCATCAGCCCCAATCCGGCAGCGCGGAATGGAGCAGTGACCTTTACCTGGGCAGTAACCGGGACAGTATCCAAAGTCAGTATTTCCCGTCTAGCTCCCGATGGCTCCACACCTGTGATTCTCGATCAGCAGCCCGCTCAAGGAACAGGTACATTTACGCTGACCAACGATGACATCAATGAGGCCGGTTTCCGCCTGAATGCGGTTAGCACCACCGGACAGGAAACCCAGCAGGACATTACCATTGCGGTTTCCTGCCCCTTCAGCACTTCACTTTCCGAAGATTGCCCCGTAACCCAAGCCACCAATGTCGCCTCTGCCTACCAAACCTTCGAGCAGGGGCAGATGATCTGGCGTGGCGACACGCGCAAAATCATCGTCCTCTATGGCGATGGAAGCTGGGCGGAATTTAACGACACCTGGACAGAAGCCGATGGAGCAACCCCCGGTGACAACGCGCCCGATGGTCTCTATAAGCCCGAACACGGTTTCGGTAAAGTCTGGACGCAAATCGGCGGACAGAGCGTCTTAGGGTGGGCAACCGATACCGAACAGGCTTATAACGCCACCTGGGAAACCCATATCTTGGTGTCCAATGGACAAATCACCAATACACCACACTTCACCCTGCCGGATGGTACCGTCGTCCACACCGCTGACCACTGGACAACGGGTTAAAGGAATCCCTGTATCTTTCTTCCTCCCCTCTCCAATCGGTACTCCGAATGGGGAGGGGCTTGGGGGAGGGGTAATAGACTCCTGACAATGCATGGATAAATCCTCGCCAACGCGCTAAATTTAAACACGCGGATTGTGTTTTAGTGTATCCTTCACCCGGAGTAATCTTATGGCGACCCGACCTCGTACCTATCGCGGCGAACAAATAGATGTCACCTACGAGATAAGACGCTGCATCCACGCGGCGGAATGCGTTAAACGGCTGTCCGCCGTATTCGATAGAAATAAAGTGCCCTGGGTAGAACCAAATAACGCCCCTGCTGACCAACTGGCGGAAACCATTATGCAGTGTCCATCCGGCGCGCTCCATTTTGAGCGCAAGGACGGCGGCTCGAACGAATCCGCTCCCTCTACAAATACCATTCAGGTTGTCGAGGATGGCCCCCTCTACATAAAAGGCGATGTCACCATCATCCATGACGACCAAACCCTCATCCTGCAAGATACCCGCGTAGCGCTCTGCCGCTGCGGCGCATCTCACAATAAGCCCTTCTGCGACAACACCCACGAAGCCATCCATTTTCAGGCATCTGGCACACGCCCTGCCAACGCCCCCGTTACGCTGCTGACAGAGGGCGGCGCGCTCACCATCAACCCCGGAAAAAACGACTCGTTGCATATCACGGGTAATTTCACCGTTCTGGCAGCCGATGGTCAGCCGATTGCCAGTGGAACGGAAGAATGGTTCTGTCGCTGTGGCGCATCCAACAATAAGCCCTTCTGCGATAGCTCCCATAAGCGCATTGGCTTCGAAGCCGATTAAGCGAAATCACCCCACATTTTTTCAGCTACTATAGGGATAACCAGATTGACCGAATTTGGGTTACACTCAGCCTATCGGTAATAACAAAATAGAGGACAAGATGGTCGCGACCCCAATCCCCGGCATCAAAGGCCTGCCCCTTATTGGAAATTTAGCGCAGTTCAGCAAAGAACCAATTCTATTCCCACACGTCATCGCGCCCCAACACGGACGTATTGTCCGTCTCAAGGTTGGTCCGCGCGATATGCTGCTCGTCTGGCATCCAGACGATATTCAGCGGGTCATGCGCGATAATCATCATAACTATAAAAAAGGCATCACCGCTTTCCCCCTTGAGGTCGTCAGCGGCTCCGCGCTCGTCAACATGGAAGGCGATCCCTGGCTGGCACGACGTAAACAGATGCAACCCTATTTCCATCGCAAGCGGGTTGCCGCCATGCTGGACTTGATGCAAGCCTCCATCGATGAACAGTACGCAGTTTTAGACAAATTGGCGGATACCGGAAAAGCTGTGGATATAATCCCGTTTTTTCGCCAGATGACCGCTCATGTTTTCACCAAAAGCTTTTTCGGCATTAGTCTGTCGGAGGACGAAGCTCAGGGTATGAGCGAAGCCATGTATACCGTCCTCTCCTATGTCTGGCCTCGTTATATCACCTTCGGTTTTGTCCCGGAGTGGATGCCTTACCCCAACAAAGCGAAATTTTTGACCGCGCGCAGCTTCCTCCATGAAAAATCACGCGAGTTCATCCAGCGCCGCCGCACATTGGGTAACGGCGACGATTTGCTGGCGATGATGATGGGTCTGGGCGAGGAAAATGCCGCACCATTTACCGATCAGGAACTTTTGCAGGAAACCGTATCGCTCTTTCAGGGTGGCTTTGATACCTCTTCCGGGACATTAGGCTGGGTATTTTATATGCTGTCGCAGCATCCCGAAGTCGCTGAACGCTTACAGGCGGAAGTCGATACGACTTTAGCAGATAATCGGTCTGCCAGCACAGCCGCGCAGGAACTCACCTACACCCATCAGCTTATTCAGGAAACCATGCGCCTCTATCCCACAGCGACCTCTGTGCCCCGGTTGTCCATAGCGGAGGACGAATTAGCATCCTATTCCATCCCGGCGGATACGCTGGTGATTGTTTCATTTTATGCAGTGCATCGCCATCCCGATTATTGGGATGAACCCGAAGTCTTTCGCCCGGAACGTTTTGCCGAAGGCGAGCACAAAGCCTGTAAACATGCTTTCGCTTACATACCGTTCTCCACCGGGCCGCGTATGTGCATTGGCGATCAATTTGCGCTCTATGAAATGCGCCTGACCATTGCCTCTTTGGTCAAACGCTATCGCTTTATCATCGACCCCAACTATCAGTTGGAAGCCTCCACAGCGTCAACCTATTTCCCCAAACGTCTGCCCATGCGCATTGAAAAACGCTAGGACGGCGGCGGGTTCATCGGCTCACCTTACCCGGCGTGAAGTCGGGTAAGATGAATTCCCCTGCAATTGCTAAATTATCAGCCTCATCATACAATTTGTTATGTAATATCCACAATTAGAAGTTTTGAGGATTACCATCATGCCTTATTCTGTAAATTGGTATATTGAAAACGAAATTATCTATAGCCGTTATTCAGGCGTAATCACTGCTGAAGAATTGGCGAACTGCCTGACGACAGTCAAAACCCTGATGGAAAACAGTCCTCGCCATCTGGTACATGCCATCACGGATGTCGGGGATGTCACAGTAGCCGTACCGCTCAAAGATTCCATTCGCGTCGTTCGGCAAGTCGGTTCGAGTAAAAAACCTGGCTGGACAGTGACCATCCGTGAAAAATCGCTCCTCGTGAAAATGAGCGCGGGGCTGGGTGCTTCCATTTTCAAGAACCGCTTTCGAGCATTCGATACACTCGATCAGGCTTTAGCGCATTTAAAAACCGTAGATGAAGAACTGAATTGGGACAAAGCCGACGCAGCCCTCGTCAAAAACCTGTGACAGCGGCTGACTAAAAGAACACATCCGGGCGATACACGGCGCTGATCGTCAACCAGGGTGGTATCACGGCTGTAAAATGATCCCACGTCCCCGGCTCAGCCTGAATATCCACACTGTCCGCCATCACCTCATCCAGATGCCGGACAACGAATCCATTTTCCCCTAATCCATTGATGATTGTGCCGAGCGTCTGCCGAAATTCCTGCGGCGGCGGGACATCCGTATGCTTTTCATGGTCATACACCCAGTCCTGATCGTCATACACCAGCCGCGCCCCCTGCACATACGGCTCATGGAGAATATACCCTTGTCCATTCCAATCGCGTTCGGTCAGTCCGGCAGCGAACGGATTCGCGCACATCAGGTCATAGCGCCCATTCATCCGCATGATCCGCGCCACCTGAGCGAAAACCACTTTCGCGTCCGGCACAAAATTGAGCGAATACGGCTGGTGCACCACATCGTATACCGCCGCGTCCAACTGCGAAAGATCGCGCATATCGCCCTGAAACGTTTTGACTGTCACGCCATAGCGTGTCGCCATTGCGTGGTCACGTGCAAGCTGTTCCGCCGAAAGATCGAACACTGTGACTTCCGCGCCGAGTAAGGCAAAGGCAATCGACTGCTGTCCCCCACCGCCAGCCAGACACAGCACATGCTTCCCGGTCAAATCACCCAGTTCGCCGCGTGGGTCAATGCGCTGTCGCGCTGTCGCCACATTCAAATCAGTCGATGGGCGGGTAAACAGCGCATTCGCCTCTGCCAATGCCTTCCAGCGTTCCATGTTGTAACGCGCCACCTCGTCCATCCTACCTCCTCTTTGCGTTTTCTCTGTGCCCTCTGCGGCTTTGCGGTTCAATTCTTCTGATTTATACTCTCCACCAGCTCCACCGAAAATGCTTCCAGGCTGTCAATCACCCGCTGTGCCAGTCCCAGCAACTCATCCGAGAGCGGAAATTCCGGGCTGGGCGCGGCGATGATATACATGCCCGCGTTATGCAGTGACCGAATCCCATTGCCCGAATCCTCGACTCCAACCGCATTTTCCGGCTTAACGCCCAATCGCTTCAGCGCTTCGAAGTAAATATCCGGCGCGGGTTTGCCATTCGGAACCGTATCGCCGAACACCATCGTCTCGAAAATCTTGTCCAGCCCGGTATGCGTCATCACATACTCAATCACGGCTGTCGGCGATCCTGAAGCTAACGCTACTCGATAGCGGCTCCCAGCCTTTTGCACTGCCTCAATCGCTCCCGGACGCACTGGCATCCGTTCGGCGCATTGTGCCAGCACCCGCCCGATTACATCTTCCATGATCTGTTCCAGCGGCATCTCAAGCTGCAAGCGCTCTTTCATCACCTGCGCCCACTCGATGGTATTGCGCCCCATCGCCGCTTTCTGGTCATCCATCGTCCACACCTTGCCCAGGTCATGGGCGAATCGTTCCCGCGCGCGCTTCCAATACACTTCCGAGTCCACCAGGACTCCATCCATATCAAAAATGACTGCTTCAATCGGCATAATTGTCCTTAATAGAGCGTAACGTCCATGCTACTCTGGTTTACGGGATACCAGAGCAACAGTCCCAGGCGCATAAAGTGTTGTACAGGTATAACCAGTGAACGATTCGGATGTCCATGCACTCCATAACTGAGGTTGGCGAGGCGAACCGCCCACATTCATGTAAATCATATAGCCTTTCCCCTTCAGGCAGATATCTACATCACCAACAAAACCAGCAGCACCCTTCATGCTGAATACATCCACTGCCGCGATGAGTCCAAAATCAAGAATAGTCTGATCGCCAATATTTCCAGCATTAGAAATTGGGCTGCCAAACCAATACATATAGTTGCCATTTGCTGCAATAAGGCGGCAGAAAAGTTGATCGCGATCAATGTCGTTGGTGAAATTGCTCCGTATTTCGCCGGGATTCTCGAAGTTGGTGTCACTACACAACGTAGCGGGTGGCGGCTCAGGAATTGCCGGAGCAGGAGGAGCTTCATATTCGATAACATAGCTCCAACCGCAGCAAAACGTAGAAGCGTCATTCCAGTCGAGAGCGGGACTCCAGTAATGAAGCACATTTTCATCATTATCTTCAAAGAATGGGGAAGGGTCTGGTACATTTCCATATATATTGTCAGTGTCGCTTGGTTCTCCTGCCGCCCAGGAAGTATAGGCGAATGGTTCACCCGTCACCCAATGCCAATCTGTGTCAGGAGCTGTTGCATTAGATGACTGAAACCCTCCCAACCATGCATAATCGGGTGGACTCACATTCACAGAAATAAAGGTGTTTTCAGCGGCTGACGTGATCGTCGCCAGATGTCCCTTGTAACCTTTATAAGTCCTCTGTTCCGCATCTGCCTTTGCCTGATCCCACGTAAAAGAACCTGCAATAACGTCATAGTAATTTCCGGTAGCCGGATTAAATTTAGGTGCTGATCCAGCAAATCCCGAAGTCAGAATAGGGTTAACAAACAGTAAAACAACAATAATTGCAATTAAACTCTTCATACAATCCCCCTGATCGTATAAGTACCAACTCACTTGTATTTTATTGTGCAATCAACATTATACTGCCCATAATGAATAAATATTTTAATGGGATTCAAGGAAAATTATCGGCACAGCCACCAATCGGATACCAATGCCAGCGTCATCGCCCCCAGCGAAATCAACACCACGCCCAACCATCCCACCGCCTGCCACGCCAATCCGGGCAGAGCCGCCCCCAGCGTCCCGCCCAGATAATAGCACATCAGGTACAACGCCCCCGCGCTGCCTTTGGCCTGCTTCGCCTCGAAATTGACGAACGCCGGAGCAATCGCCTGTGCCGTGAACATCCCGCTGCACAACACGAACAGACTCACCACAATCATCGGAATTGACTGCACCAGCGTCAGCAGAATTCCGACTATAGCGATGCACAGCCCCACGCCCATTAACAGCCGCCGCGAATAGTGTGCCGACAGCCGTCCCGCCAGTGGCGACGTGACCACCCCGGCCAGATAGCTCAGATACGCGAACGCCACGATTTTCGGTGACAAATTAAATGGTGCAGCCGTCAGATAGTACGGCAGATAGGTGAAAATAGCGATGAAGCCGAAGAACAGCGCCCCGCCGATCAAAAATGCGCCGACTAAACGCCGTTCCCGCAAATGACCGAACAGACCGCGATACGCCTGCCGCCAGTTGGCATGTGTCGAATGGGAATCGCCAGCCAGCCATATCCACAGCATCACCGCGCTCATCAGCGTCAGAACCCCAAAGCACAGAAACGCCATGCGCCAGCCGAAAAAATCGGTGATGATTCCGCTCGAAACCCGCCCGATCAACCCCCCGGCGACATTCGCCGCAATCCATCCGCCCACCGCCCGACCCAATTCGCGCGGCTCAACCTGATCGCCGATATAGGCCACTGCCACCGCTGTCAGACCCGGAATGCACAGCCCTTGCAGCGCTCGAAACAAGAGCAGCAGCGGATACGTCGGCGCGAAAGCACACAGCAGCGTCGGCAGCACCAGCACCACACAGCTTCCGATCATGATTCGCCTGCGCCCAAACGCATCACTCAGCGGCCCGGATGCAAGCGACGCGAACGCGATCATCAGCACCACCGCCGATACTGACAGTCCCGCCGAAGCAGGCGTGATGCCAAACTCCTGCGAGAGTAACGGCAGAACCGGCTGTGTCAGATACATATCCGCCAGCACAATCGTCGCCGTCACATACAGCACCAGCAGTGACCGCCCCGCCTTAGCCGCTTCAACATGCATTTGCTCTACAACGGCTGCTTCGGAGGGCATCGGTTATCCTGTCCCAGACGGCTGCCATGCTGGATACTCATCCACAGCACCCTCCGTCGTTAAGCGCTGCTGCTGATTCCCATCTGCGTCCATCACGTAAATTTCATAATTCCCATCCCGATCAGAAGCAAACACAATCCAACGACCATCCGGCGACCACCCAGGCCAGGTATTGTTACCGCCCTGCGAAGTCAATCGTTTCAATTCGCTTCCATCGGCCTTCATGATATAAACTTCCCGATTTCCATCCTGTGTCGAACGGAAAACAATCCATTGACCATCCGGCGACCACTTCGCGAAGGCATCATCTGCCGAGTTAGTCGTCAAGCGCTGTGGCGAAGTCCCGTCCGCGCTCATGCGATAGATTTCAGAATTGCCATCGCGCGTGGAAGCGAAAACGATATTCCGACCATCCGGCGACCACGCCGGATAGCGGTCATCCCCGTCAGCCGTCGTCAACCGCTGCGGATCACCGCCCTTCACATCCACAACATAAATCTCAAAATTCCCATCCCGATTCGAATCAAAGGCAATGTGCTGACCATCCGGCGACCAGGCCGGATAGCTATTTTCGCTGGCGCTATCCGTTAACTGACGCTCGTTGCTTCCATCACTGTCCATGACATAGATCTCCGCATTGCCGCTGCGCTTCGAGACAAATGCAATCTGCTGACTGTCCGGCGACCAGGCCGGATAATAATCATCGCTGCCATCGAAGGTCAAACGACGCACATTGCTGCCATCGCCGTTCATTACATAGATTTCAAAATTGCCATCCCGCCGTGAGTCAAAAGCAATTTGTCCTCCCCCGCCACCGCGTGGAGTCGCCGTCGGCGTAGGTGTATTCGATGGGGTTGCTGTAGATGTTGGAGTCGGCGTATCGCTTGGAGTCGACGTTGGAGATGCAGTATAGGTAGCAGTTGACGTAGGCGTGAATAATGTAGCCGTAGCCGTCGCATCCACTGCTTGCTGGGTGAGAGTCGCTTCAGCATTACCGGTTGCCGTCGCCATGTCTGCAATAACAGTCTCCGTTAGCCGTGCCAAAGCCGTTTCCCGTATATCCGGTGTAGGGGTACTCGTGAATAGGGTAGCCGTTTCAGTCAGTGGAATACCCGTTTCGACCACATGTGCTTCCGCAGTCTGCGTATTTTCAAGATTGATAACATCAACTTCCGCTTTAACCGTTGATTCCAGATCTGTTGCTGATAGGGTAGGAGTACGGGTCGGTGTATCAGTTGGCGTTGGACTCGATGTCACGGTAGCACTTGCCGGAACTGGAGTCGCACTGGGTTTATCAGTAGGCGTGGTGGATAGAACTTGAGCCGCAGCGGTTTGCGTACTACCGCTAGCCGCCTGATTTGCATTGTTCACGAGTGCGCCAATTCCAATAGTCGCCGTGACCACAATTACAAGTATCATTCCCATTAAACGCCCTTGAGTACGTCCCCTACTTTTCGGGATGGGAATCGCCGTCGCAGTATCCTCTGTTGGCGGATGGGCGATGTCCTCCGCTACCTCCGACTCATTGACTCCTTTGGTAGCCGCTGCGGGGCTTGTTATGTCTTTACCAGGGCGATTTTGTTGACGTGGAGTATATACTGCCAGACTGTCATAGAAACTTGGCTGAGGTAAATCTCCTGTACGCACATCCTCAACCTGAGTCCGCACAAAGATTTCCCAGTTTGGCGTATCCATATCGCCGTCCAATAGAAGCGGAAATGGCGGTTTCTTATATTTCTCCGCCAGCGTAATTTCCCGCTGTACCCACTTCGATTCATCCGAATCTGGTGTCAGAATGACCACAAACGACGTACAGGTTCGTAGTGCAAATACAATCGCAGGCCACCAATCCTCGCTGCTCCGCAAATTGCGTTGGTCAATCCAGACATCGAAGCCCTCTGTTCGCAGCTTATCCGCCAGTTTCAATGCATAATCGCGGTTTTTCGTGCTGTAACTGATGAAGATGTGTGCCATCTTCCCCCCGTTTTAATCAAGAGTGCCACTTGACAAAATAAGAATATCTGTTCTATAATAGTCTTTTGGGAACATCATCGCAATTGTACACACTTTTCCCGCTGCCGCCGACCATTTTTGGGTGGTGGCGGCGGTGGCGGAAACAGCCACAAAATCATCGTAGCATCAAATAACGGCCACAATTTCGGCCACGAAAATAGTTCTTTTTCCCGTAGCTTCTGGCAGCGCCACAACTCTCGGCCACAGTCACAGCCGCCGCCACAGCCACAAATTACCAACATCCTTTTTTCTCATCGCTGCTTTTTATATCGAAATGAAAATGAAAATGAGAAAGAAGAAAACAAAAAGAAAATAGGCGACATCCGGCATATGCCGGGCGGCGACAACGACGACATTTCCCCTCACCAATGTCGCCGGGTGACAATATCCGACATAAATGTGTGCAGCTTATGTCGAAAATGAAAATGATGAAGAAAGAAAAAGAAGAAAATAATCTTGTCCAAAACCTTGACCTTGACACAAAATTTACCAAGGTCAACAAGCCAACAAGCCAAGCTTCTTTACTCAGGACTTTGAACTCAGCACTCAGGATTTCTTCAGCCCTCGCGCGAGTAAGTCCGCGATGTGGATCACCCGCTTGCTGTCGTTCGCGCGGCTCAACCCGCCGTTCATCTGCGTCAGGCAGCTTGCATCCCCCGTGATAATCACGTCGGCCTCGCTGGCATCAATGTTCTTGATCTTATCCTCCAGCATCGCGTTGCTGATTTCCGGCATCTTCACGGCGAACAACCCGCCGAATCCGCAGCACTGGTCGCATTTATTCAATTCGCTCACGGTTACACCCTCCACATTCCCGGCAAGCGTCCGCGCCTGATTTTTCAGGTGCATCAATCGCAGCCCGTGACACGCATCGTGGAACGCGACTTTCGTAGGGGGCAGGCTCGCATCCAGATCAGTCACGCCCAGCCCATCCACCAGATATTCCGTGAATTCCCAGGTGATGTTCGCTGCCCACTCCGCTTGAGGCAGCCATTCCGGGTCATCCTTAAACAGTTCCGGGTAATAATGCCGCACCATCGAGGCGCAGCTTCCCGAAGGACACACGATCACTTCCGCCCCGGCAAACGCTGTGAGGAACTGCTTGGCAACCTCCCGCGCATCATCCCAGTACCCGGAATTAAAAGCCGGTTGAGCGCAGCAGGTCTGAGCCGCTGGAAAACGCACTTCCACGCCGAGATGTTCGAGGATTTCCACCACTGAGATTCCAGTGTGCGGATAAATCATATCGACAATGCAGGTCACGAACAGCGAAACGGGCTTGTAACGGGGAGAGGGGCGCAGTTCATCAGACATAGTGTTTCCTGATTTTCCTGGTGGTCTATTGGCCTGTTGTGATGCATATCCGCTGTGAGTAGGATGAGAAATAACCGTTGGGCTGTAGGGACACGATATATCGTGTCCCTACCAAATTTCCACAGGACTCATCCCATGAACGAACCGTTCACCATTCGACAGGCCACGCTGGATGATATTCCGGTAATTGTAACGCACCGTCGCAAGATGTTCGAGGACATGCGGTCTGGTACTCCCGATACTTTGGCTGACATGGAACAGCGTTTCGCCCTCTGGCTGCGTGACCGCATGGAAAACGACCTCTATCTGACGTGGTTCGCTGTAACCCCAGAAGGTGAAATTGCGGCCGGAGCTGGCTTGTGGCTGATGGACTGGCCTCCCCATATCATCGGCGCGGCACCCTACCGAGGCTACCTGCTCAACGTCTACACCGAGCCAGCCTATCGCCGTAATGGTCTGGCGAAAAAACTCACCCAATACGCTCTCGATTGGTGCTGGTCGAACAACGTTGAAGTGATCGTCCTCCACGCCAGCAGTCAGGGACGCACCATCTATGAATCGCTCGGTTTTACGCCCACGAACGAAATGCGTCTGATGAAACCGTGAAATTCTGGTAATTAGTTTTTGGTAATTGGTTGTTAGTTTCAAGTCAAAAACATTGTCGGAAAGAAGTCATCAAACCTTGCTGGTTCTTCCCCTGAAAACTAACAACTAAAAACTAAAAACTTGTACTCATCCTAAATTAACGAATTTCCTATTGCACCACGCAAAATCGGATGCATAATAAATCCTGTAAAGACGCGCACAACGGTTTAAAAACCCGGCGTGTCTTTTTCATCTCTATCCGTTCAACCAAGCATCAGAGGAGGTGCTTTACAAAAATAAGATGGAAATATCCGACATCTCATCTATTCAACTGTTGGTTCCCGCTGAAACCTTCGCTATTCGTCAGGCATCGTTGAATGATATTCCCCTCATCGTCGCGCAAAGACGGCGTATGTACCGTGAAATGGGTTATACTGACCTCGAACGAATGGATGCTATGGAAGCCGAGTTCACACTCTGGCTGCACGACCATCTCGAAGATGGACGTTACCGTAACTGGTTTATCGTAGGAGCCAACGGGGAAATCGCCGCTGGCGCGGGTCTGTGGTTGGCGGATTGGCCGCCGCAGATGATGGATTTTTCGCCCTTCCGGGGCTATGTGATGAATGTTTTTACCGAACCGGGGTTTCGCAAGCGCGGCTTAGCCCAGCAGCTTGTCCAAACCATCCTCGATTGGTGCAGGGAAAACGGTATCCATACCGTCAGCCTCCATGCCAGCGAATGTGGTCGCCCGGTTTACGAATCGATCGGTTTTAAACCGACAAATGAGATGCGGATCGCTCTCTAAAACACAATCTGTCAGGCTCACCCTTTTATAGAGCGGTGAGCCTGCTAACAAAATCCCCTGCCTTATTCCCTACATCCATACGGAGGCCATCTCCCATGAAATTTAGCACTATTAAGGTCAATTCCCACTTTGGTATCACCGTAAACAATCTCCTGATTACCCAGGATACCCCATCCGATAAACTCCTCATTATACTGCCGGGACGCGGCTACACCTGCGATCATCCGGTTCTGTATTATTTGCGACATGCAGGAGTCCAGCTAGGCTACGATGTCCTCAGCGTGCAGTATGGTTTTCAGGCAGGAAACATCGAATTGACCGATGAAAATGTGGGCTTTCTTCAGGATGATGTCCGGCAGGCAGTTGAAGGCACGCTGGTAGGTGGGTACAAGCGCGTCTGCGTGGCAGGCAAATCACTCGGTACGCCGCTGGCAGCCGAAACCGCTCGAACGCTCCACAATGACCAGGTTTCACTGCTCCAGTTGACACCTGTTCACGGCGCAGCAGATAATCTGGGCAGCATTCCGACATTGGTGGTTATCGGAACAGCCGATCCACTCTATCGCCCTGAAGATGTTGTAACCTTCCAGAATCATCCAACCATTCACTGGGAAGTGATGCCTGATATCGATCATTCGCTGGAAGTTAGAGGCGATTGGGTTGCATCGCTCAAAATTCTCCCGGAGATTATCCGTCTCTGCGAGGGCTTTTTACAATGACTCTCACGCCGGGAACCATGACCACCACCATCATGATTGTCGCGCCGCATTCCGTACAGGCTATTGCCGCGCCCATCATGCGACGCTGCGCACACGATACCCTCATTCGGGTTCCGGCGCATCTCACGGTGCTGTTTCCGTTCGTGCCCTATGAGCGTCTGGACGAAGCCAGTGAGCGTGTGCGGGAAATCTGTGCCAGTATCGCCCCTTTTGACATTACCATGAGCGGATACGACAGCTTCCCCGGTGTGGCCTTTATGACTCCGGTTGATCCGGAGCCGATCAAAGCAGTTTTCCGGCGCATCTACGCTGCTTTCCCTGAGTGTCCACCGTATGATGGCGCACATGGAAATGATTTACACCCGCATATGACGGTTGGGGAATTTGCCAGCGAAGCTGAACAACAAGCCGCAGCCCTGCCCGACTATGAGCCGATTACCTTCAGCGCCGAGCGTCTGCATATCGAGTATGGCTTGCATAAGGTGGCTCTACCCTGGATAACACACAGTGTGATTCCATTAGGCGGCAGACAGCCGAAAGCATAAAGCACATTTCGTACTCTACACTCTCGACTGTAAGTTTTAGCTTGATGATTAGAAGAAACGGTTGTTATTGTTCGAGGCCGCGCCGGGCAGGCTGTTGAGGAATTCTTCGTTCGTTTCGCTCTGACGGAATACATTAATGAAGCGTTCGAATGCACCAACCACGCCCAGTTCTGGGTCTTCTGCCAGATGCGAAAGCATATTCCGCATCGTATAAGCGCGTTGAAGAATATCCGGCCCCAGCAGCAGTTCTTCACGACGAGTGGAGGATTGTTCAATATCGAAGGCCGGGAATATGCGGCGTTCCTGAAGCTTACGGTTCAGGTGCAGTTCCATGTTACCGGTACCCTTGAATTCTTCGTAAATCAGGTCGTCCATCTTACTGCCGGTGTTGACCAGACAGGTCGCCACAACCGTCAGGCTGCCACCCTCTTCCACATTACGACCTGCGCCGAAAATGCGCTTCGGCGGGTGAATAGCGGATGGGTCAAAACCACCGCTCAGGGTACGACCACTGCTGGGCACGACCAGGTTATAAGCGCGCGCCAGACGGGTAATGCTGTCCAGCATCACCACCACATGCTGTTTGCTCTCGACCAGACGCTTCGCCCGGTTAATCGCCATCTCGGCGACACGCACATGATGCTGCACAGGATCATCAAACGTCGAAGCGATGACTTCCGCATCAACTGAGCGATCCATGTCGGTCACTTCTTCAGGTCGCTCACCGATCAGCGCAATCATCAAATGGACTTCAGGATAATTCTTGCTGATGGCGTTGGCAATTTCTTTCAAAACCGTAGTTTTACCGGCTTTAGGCGGCGAAACGATCAAACCACGCTGTCCACGTCCAATCGGTGCAATCAGATTGAGCAAACGGGTGGATAAAATGCGAGAATTGGTTTCGAGGTTGTAGCGTTCAGCGGGATAAATGGGGGTGAGGTCTTCAAAATTTGGACGGTTCTTGGCTTCTTCCGGATTCTGCCCGTTCACCGCGTCTACCCTCAGCAAACCGAAGTATTTCTCCGAGTCCTTGGGCGAACGTACCTGTCCGATGACCAGATCACCTGTACGCAGGTTAAAGCGCTTGATCTGCGTCTGGCTGACATAAATATCATTCGGGCCAGGTAAATAATGCTCGGCACGTAAGAATCCGATGCCGTCATCCACGATTTCCAATACACCGCCGCGCAGTTTATAACCTTGCTTTTCGGCGTTATCACGCAGCAAGGCCAGGATGAGATCCTGCTTTTTTAAACGACTGTAACCGCTGATACTGCTTTCCCGTGCGGTTTGTCGCAGTTCATCAAGCGTTCGTAGCTCTAGTTCGGCAATATCCATGATTGACTCCGGGAATCAGAATGTCCCAATTGGTGGATAAAAACACCTATGCGATAGGGTTTGAGGAAAGGTGTGTATAAAAACACATCTAGTTTGAATGCTAATCTATTATTATTTCGCTTTTTACGCTGAATTTTTGGCGCAGATTGCTCAAATGAAGGAAGTGTGGTTAATCCCTTACGAGGCACTATAGCATAACTTTTTTAAATAAGCAAGGAGGTGCGTCTGTAAAAAAGTTGCAAATGTTGCAACTTTGGAACACGATGCTTTCAAAATTCAAATATTTCTTAACGCTCGTAAAGATAAAGTGACCGATACAATAGCATTATTGAGATTTATCACTGCCTGTCACATTCTCGACCTCTTTGGCTGGAAAGCTTATTCAGGAAACCGTTATTCGGTGGCTGGGACAAATTGTCCACAGGAAAAACACATGCATTTATTCTGCTTCAAGAGCGGGATAGATAGGAAAAATGACCTATGTCCACTCGTGTAAATCCATCCGCTTCTTCATCCGGTGGCATTTTTGCTATATTCAGAAACCTTTCGCTCTCAGTTAAGTTGATTGTGGCGTTCATCCTGGTTACGGCGCTGGCGGAAGTCGCGCTGGCTTACTTCAGTACCACCACCAGTTCGCGGGAACTTACCATTAACCTGGGTGCAAATCTCCATGCCCGTGGTGTGGCACAAGCCACCACACTCATTAACCTAATCGATCAGGAAACGATTAATCCCCTGCTCACACTGGGCTTGAACAAAGCGGTTCAAAATAGTGTGATTGCAGCCAATATCCGCTATTCGGGCACATTTGCTGGAATTCAGGAGAAGCTTCAAGCCACTGACCGGGCATGGATCGCGGCTGAGGACAACGATCCGCTGATTCTGGCGTATACCACTGGTGATATAGCTGGTCAATTGCGCCAGTATACCAACAAATTCCCGCAAAACACGGAAACCTTTATCACTGACCAGTATGGGGCGCTGGTCGCAACCAGCAGCCGTACTACTGATTTTTATCAAGGGGACAAAGAGTGGTGGAAGAAAGCGTGGAATAACGCTCAGGGTGCTACCTATATCGGGCAGCCAGAATATAATGCAATTACACAAAAATATTCCATTGTCATTGCAGTTCCTGTCTATGTCTTCAACACACTCGGTATTGATGTAGTCAGTGGTGTTTTACGCACGACACTGGATTTTAACGAAATCCTCAAAATCGTATCGGGCTTTAAACTGGGTGAATCAGGCCGACTTGACCTTGTGTTCCCAAGTGGACAATCGATTAGCTCCGATAATACCGCAGTTCACTTCCTGAGCGCCGACACATTGACTAGACTGCAATCAATCGATCCAAACTCGACTTATAGCCAGATCAATTTTGAAGGCCAGTCATCGCTGATCAGCCAGATACCGCTGTCAGCCGTTACCGACAAACCATATTTGACAAATCTGGGCTGGAAACTGATCGTACATCAGGACGTTAGTGAAGCCCTCCAGCCAGTGACCGACGGCCTCAACTCGACGGTAACCATTGGCTCCGTAGTATTGATTCTGGTGGTGCTAATCGCTATTCTGGTCTCACGTCTGGTCACGCGCCCCATTGTCCGCCTCACCCGCACAACTGGACAATTCGCCACAGGTGATTTTTCCCAGCGAGCGGATGTTGGTGGTAACGATGAAATCGGTACATTAGCTTCCGGTTTCAATACAATGGCCGCGCAACTGCAAGACCTGGTTGGAACATTGGAAGACCGTATCGCCAGCAGTACCCGTGACCTGCAAACCGTAGCCGATGTGAACGCGCAAATTTCTAGCGTTTTGGACGAACAACGTCTGCTGCAAGATGTTGTCGATTTGACCAAAGAGCGTTTCCGCCTCTATCACGCCCATATTTACCTGCTGGATCCTACAGGCCGTGCTCTGACACTGGCATCTGGTGCAGGGCACGTGGGACGGCAAATGGTTTCGGAAGTCCGTACTATTCAACTGAATAATCAGCAAAGTATCGTCGCCAACGCCGCGCGCACCCGCAAAGGTGTCATCATCAATGACGTGAGTGAGTCCAAGACATTTCTTCCTCACCCCTTACTGCCGGATACTGAATCCGAACTGGCAGTACCACTCGTTGCGCGTGGTCAGCTAATCGGTGTTCTCGACGTACAAAGCAGTCAGGTCGGCTTTTTCACACAGGACATGCTCTCTGTCATCGAACTGTTGGCAGGTCAGATCGCGGTTGCTATCAGTAACGCCCGTTTGTATGAAAACGCGGAACGCAGCAGTCGTCACGAACGCGCGCTCGGTAACATTGACCGCAAAATCCAGGACGCTGTTGACATGGATGAAATCCTCCAGGTCACAGTGCGCGAGTTAGGCAAAGCCTTGCGTGTGCCCTACACCGCCATTGAACTCCGTTTGAACCAATCTGATGAAGAGAGTGACAATCAGGGAGTCCTGCCTTGATTAACTCACCACATTTTTCATCGATTAACCGACGTGAAATAACTGACAGGCTTGGACCCGTCCAGCGGGAGGCTGTACTGTGAACAAACAAAAATCTGTTAATGAACAAGTATCCAGCGCGAGAATTCCATTTTGGCGACAGTTGCGCTGGAACCTCATTTTCTACTCGATTGTGCTGGTTTTGCTGCCGGTTGTCATCGTTGTGGCATTCACCCTGGCTCAGGTACGCAGCCTGGCTGTTACCCAGGTAGTAAACCAGCTTCAATCCGTATCAACACTGAAACAAGAAGCGTTGACTGAATGGCTGAAAAACAGCAATCTGACGATTGACACCCTGCTGGCAAACAACGACACCCGGCTGCATATCACCTACTTCGCTGGAATTCAGACCAATTTACCCGAATCGGTCAATAGTATGAATCAGCTTCTGGCAGATGCGCTGAAGACTTCACCCGATTCGACCTCCCCCTTCATTGAATATTTTCTCTATAACGCTGAAGGGCGCATTCTGGCTTCATCCAATAGCAACCAGGTTGGCAAGGTCGTCACTCGTCAACCCTACTTCACCCCCAGCCTGACCGGGAACATTGTTCAAAGCCCCTACTATGAAATCGGCAGCAGCTCACTCACCATGCTCATGACCCGTCGGCTGACTCTGGAAAATGGTACAGTGTTGGGCGTGTTGGCAGGTCGTCTCGACTTGGATGTCCTCAGCAATACTATGCTCAACCGTTCCGGTCTGGGGGAAACAGGGGAAACCTATCTGGTCAGTGTGGAAAACAACTATTTCCTCACTCCCAGCCGGTTTGAAGGTTTCACCTCGAATCAGGCGTATCACAGTGAAGGTATTGATGCCGGGTTGGCTGGTCAGACTAATTCCGGGGTCTATCCAGATTACCGTAACATCCCGGTCATCGGGGTATACACCTGGCTTCCCGACTTGAAAGCTGCAATGCTCTCTGAAATTGATGAAGCTGAAGCGCTGGCTCCCTTCACCCAAACCACTTCTCTCAGCGTTATTATCGCTGGTTTGGCGGCTCTGGTTGCTGGCAGCATCGCTTTCTACAATGCAACCCGGCTATCGAATCCAATTACGGCTCTGACCCGCATCGCCTCACAAATTGCGAGTGGTAACTTAAGACAGCGCGCACAAATAACTGAAAAGAATGAAATCGGTGTGCTGGCGAACACCTTCAACCAGATGGCCGAGCAGTTACAGGAATTCATTTCGAGTCTGGAAGGCCGTGTAGCTGAACGTACACGCGATCTGGCGACCTCTATTGAAGTCGGTCAACTGGCGACCAGCATTTACGGTCAGGAACAACTGCTGCCTGCTCTGGTCGATTTCATCCGCGAACAATTCAGTCTGTATTACACCCAAATCTACCTGCTCGATGAAGCCAAACGCTATGCGACTTTACGTGCCGGAACGGGCGAAGTCGGTCAGCAGTTGCTCGAACGTAAACATCGTCTGGACTTGAGCCAGACCTCGCTCGTTGCATCGGCGGTAGAAAATGGACAGCCGGTTCTCGTGGCGGACACTGACAAAAGCTCTGTCCATCGTAAAAATCCATTGCTCCCCAATACTCGTTCTGAAGTCGCTATCCCGCTGATTGTAGGCAATGACACTCTCGGCGTGCTGGACATGCAGTCCGAACAACCGAACACCTTCAACGAGGATAACCTGCCGGTGTTCCGTGCGATGGCGACCCAGATTGCTTCGGTGCTGCGCAGCGCCCGCGCTTACGACGAAGTACAGGAAGCCACACGGCGTGCCCAGGTCATTAACGAGCGCTTGACCAATCAAAACTGGTCAGGGTATCTGGGGCGTGTCAGCCAGCAAGGCAGCGTCGGCTACCAATACGACCTGGAATTTCCGCGCGTTTTGGAAGATGGTTTTGAATTCATCTCTGAACCGGACAAAACTACAGTCGTTCAGCCCATTGTGCTGCGTGGCGCTCAAATCGGTAACATCATGGTTAAGGAAGATGGCGTTGAACGCCAGTTTGGCGAAGCCGAAACCGCCCTGATTCAGGATGTGGCAGATCGTGTGGCGCAGTCACTGGAACAATACCGCGCATTTGATGAAACACAACGCCGCCTCCGTGACGTACAAACCAGCAACAAAATCGCGGAGTACATTCGTGCCGATGCTGATCTGGAAACACTCGTCGAAGACGTATTAAACGTCGTTCTCGAAAACTTCAATGCTGATAACGCAGTCTACTCGCGCTTTGATGATCGCGCCCAGGTCTGGCGTGGTGTGGCGGGCGCTGGCACTGGCATGACGACTGAAATCGCTAAATCGTTTATTGACCCAGTATCACGTTACCCCCATGCTGTTGCGGCCCTCCGCACAGCAGATGTGGTTGCCGTCAATGATGCAAGCCGTTACCCGGATTTCCCGCCCGAATTTCTCGATGAGAAAATCGGTGTCAAATCGGTTCTGGTGCTGCCTGTTACCTCTGGCGCAACAGTTACTGGAGTCATGTTCTTCAACTTCAACAGTCAGTATCACAACTTTACCACAGAAGAACTTTCACTGGCACGCGGTTTAGCCAACCAGATTTCCAGCGGTATCCAGCGTAAACTGGCGGAAGAACAAGTCCGTTTGTATGTCGATGTCGTCAACAACGCGCCATCCGGTATGCTTGTATATCATCTGGAAGACCTCAACAATCCGCTGTCGCTGCGATTAGTGGCTGCCAATCGGGCATCGATGACCTCGACCCAGGTCGATCCGACCACCATCGTTGGTAAAACACTTCCTGAGGCTTTCCCAACCATCGTAGATACCGGATTACCGGATGTCTATGCCGAAGTAGCCCGTTCTGGCAAGACAGTAGACCTCGGCGACAATCGCTTCGACAACCCTGATGGTTCAACACTCATTTTCGCTATCAAAGCATTTGGTTTGCCAAACAATTCTGTCGGTGTCTCCATCGAAGATGTCACAGACCGTCGCCTCGAACAAGAGGAACGCCAGATTTTGCTGGAAGCTGCTAACAGCCTGAACAGCGCCCGCAACCCGAAGGAAATTCTACAGGTCATCATGCCATACTCACTCAGTGAGGGCATGGACTCCGCGACGATGCTGTTTATCGAGAATGATGCCGACGGAAATCCAGAATGGGCGGAAATCGTTAGCACCTGGCAGTCCAGCACAACTGGAGTCACTATCGGGGATCGCTACTATCTGCCTGAATTCCCATTCTCTAAATTATGGATGTCAACGCCCAGCGAGATTCGCATTGTCCAAAATGTTGAGACTGACCCTGAGATTGACGAAGTAACCCGTCAGGTATTCAAGCAAGCCAATAATCTCGCTGCTGTCATTATGCCTTTGTATCTTCAGGGGCGTTGGATCGGTCTCATCGTTCTAAGCTGGGATAAACCAACGAACTTTTCCGAACGTGATCGTCGCATCTACACCGCGATTATGCGTCAGGCCGCACCAACGCTTGACGCGCTGCGCTCAGAAGCGAATACACGGCAGGCGCGTGAAGACGCAGAAATCCTGTATCGCTTCACGGTACTGGTCAATGAAGCGACAAATGAGCAGGATTTAACCAATGCTTTGGTCGAAAACACCAAATCACTGAATCCCTTCGCGGTAGCGCTGGTTCTGTTCGAAAATAATGACTTCAAAGATGCCAACTATGTCCGTGTTGCCAGCGATTGGCGGCAGGAAGGGCCGACGCAGACGGGTCTGGTTATTCCATTGGCCCACTTCCCCTTCCTGAAACACGCTGACCCACGTCAAGTCACTTTCTCGACAGACGTGGTGAATGATCCAAAGCTGGACGAAGCCAGCAAGCAGGCTTTCCTGCGTTTTGGCACAGCAGCTTACATCCTGGTTCCGCTGTCAGTCGCTGAACGCTGGGCAGGTGTTTTCGTTATCTCACATCACGAAGCCCATGTTTATACGGAACGCGATGTTCGCTTCCTGCGTTCGGTTGCTGGTCAAACCACCTCTGCGGTTGACCGCATTAATCTGACCCGTCAGACCGAAAATCGCGCCACTGAACTGGCGACAGCAGCGCTGGTCAGTACCGAAGCAGCAACCAAACTGGAAATTGAAGATTTGCTCTGGTCAGTTGCCAACCTGACCAAAGAAAAATTCAATCGATACCATGCCCATATTTACCTCATGGACGAGGAAACGGATAACTTGATCCTCGTCGCAGGTGCAGGTGAAGCGGGACGGGAAATGGTTGCCAACGGTCACAGAATCCCCTTCCATCAGGAACGCAGTCTGGTAGCAAGGGCAGCCCGTACCCGCGTTGGTGTTATTGTCAATAACACTGAAATTGATCCGCACTTCCTTCCGAATCCTCTACTACCAGAGACAAAGGCTGAAATGGCAATCCCCATGATTGCTGAAGGCAGCTTGATTGGTGTGCTGGATATTCAGGACAAAAAGACGGATGCGTTCAACGAAACATCACTTCAGGTAAAAACCTCTCTCGCGAACCAGATCGCCGTCGCTATCCAGAACGCGAATGTCTTCAAGGAAGTACAACAAGCCGAATCAGACGCAGAAGCGCTATATCACTTCACTGTGTTGGTGAACGAAGCCCAGAGTGAAGGCGATCTGACGAATGCCCTTGTCGAACATACCAAAGCTCTTAATCCGTTTGCGGTAGCCATGGTGTTGTTCGAGAACAATAACTACCAGAACGCCACCTATGTCCGTGTCGCCAGCGATTGGCGGCGGGAAGGATCAACTCAGGCAGGTTTGATTATTCCATTGGCTCATTTCCCCTTCCTGAAATACGCTAACGCCAATGAAATCACCATGTCTACGGATGTTCCCAATGACACCAGAATTGATGAAATCAGCAAGCAGGGTTTCCTGCGTTTTGGGGCTGTGGCTTATATTCTGGTTCCACTTGCGATTGCGGAACGATGGGTGGGTATTTTCGTTATCTCACACAATGAACCCCATATCTACCACGAGCGTGATATTCGCTTCCTGCGTTCGGTCGCTGGTCAGACCACCTCTGCGGTTGACCGGATTACCCTGACCCGTCAGACAGAACGCCGCGCTTCTGAACTCGCGACGGTAGCTGAAGTGAGCGCCGCGACAACCAGCGAATTGGATGTGGAAAAACTGCTTAATCAGGTGTCTGAACTCACCAAAGCGCGCTTTAATCTGTATCACGCCCACATTTACCTGCTCGATGAAGACAAGGCCAATCTCGTGCTCCGCGCAGGCGCAGGTGAGGCGGGGCGCGTCATGAGGGAGCGAGGCCACAGCATCCCCCTCAGCCGTGAACACAGTCTGGTCGCTCGCGCAGCCCGAAGCCGTGAGTCGGTTATCTCTAACAACGTCACTCAGGAACCGGACTTCCTGCCCAATCCCCTGCTGCCAGATACCCGCTCAGAATTGGCGATCCCGATGATTGTCGGTGATAACCTGCTGGGTGTGCTGGACGTGCAGGCGAATGCCGTCAACCGCTTTACAAGTGATGATGTCGCTATTCAGTCAACCCTCGCGGATCAGATCGCGGTAGCGGTGCAGAACGCGCAGGCTTATCAGATTCAGTTGGAAACGGCTGAACGTCTGCGTGAAGTTGACCGCCTCAAGTCGCAGTTCCTCGCCAACATGAGCCATGAGCTGCGTACACCGTTGAACTCCATCCTCGGTTACGCCGAAGTGCTGCTGGACGGCATCGATGGCGATCTTAGCGACGAAGCGGTAGAAGATGTCGAAGCCATTCATCAGGGTGGTAAGCACCTTCTCACGATCATTAACGACATCCTCGACCTGGCGAAGATCGAAGCCGGTCAGATGGTTATTAACCCGGTGGAAGCTGATGTCATGGATGTCATCGGTCAGGTGATAGACACCTGTAAAATTCTGGCACAGAATAAGAACATCATGCTGGAAGTACACGAAAACGGCGATATTCCGAAAGCCTACGGCGACCCCATCCGCCTCAAGCAGATCATCCTCAATCTGGTCAACAACGCCATCAAGTTTACCAACGAAGGCGGTGTCACTGTTGAAGTTGGCGCACACAATGGCAGCGAAGTGGGTGTCTGGGTCAAGGATACTGGCATCGGTATGACCCCGGATGAAATGGGCGGCTTGTTCCAGCAGTTCCATCAGGTCGATGGTTCAGCGACACGCCGCGCAGGTGGGACTGGTCTGGGTCTGGTTATCAGCCGCCACCTCGTTCACATGCACGAAGGCGAAATTTACGTCGAGAGCGAAAAAGGCAAAGGTTCGACCTTCTGGTTCACTGTACCAGCTTTTCAGGCTGTTCACGAGAAAGCCTAGAGCTTTCCCCGTTCTCGTTCGTTAGTATGATAATGGCAGGGGCGCACTATTGCGCCCCTCTTTGTATGAATCGATAAACACCCATGAATGCTCACTATCTCAAAACCGTTTGCCTCGAATGTGGGCAGGAAATGCCTGCTGACATTAACCTGACCGCCTGCACCAAATGCGGCTCAAATTGGCTGGATGCGCGTTACGACTACGCGGAAGTCGCTAAAATCTGGGCGACTGATCTCCCCAAACGGGAAGGCTCACTCTGGCGTTATGCCGAACTGCTCCCACTGAGCGAACCCGATATGGAAATCACAATGGGCGAGGGATACACCTCGCTCACTCGTTTACATGCCTATGAACGCCTCTATAACCATGAACACATCTATCTCAAGGATGAACGGCAGGGGCCGACCAGTTCCTTCAAAGACCGTCAGGCCGCCATTTCCGTCATGGCGATGCGCAGGGCAGGCATCACCGAATGTGTTCTCGCTTCTACAGGCAACGCTGGAGCAGCTTATGCGGCTTACTGCGCTCGCGCTGGCATCAAGCTCTGGTTATTCCTGACCAGTCTGGTGTCATCGGAGAAAATGCGTGAAGCAGCCTTGTATGGCGCGGAAGTGGTCAAAGTCTCCGGCACCTATGATGAAACCAAGAACGTCGCGGCGGAATTTGCCAAGCGCAAGGGCATCCATTTTGACCGGGGCGCGAAGGCCATTCCCGGCAAGGAAAGCATGAAAACGCTGGCCTTCGAAATCGCCGAGCAGCTTGGCCTGAAACTCGACGGCGCTGGAAAATGGCGCAGCCCGGATTGGTATATTCAGGCAGTCAGTGGTGGAATCGGGCCGTTGGGCGTATGGAAGGGCTTCAGCGAACTTCATGAAATGGGACTGATCGACAAAATGCCGAAACTGGGGATTATTCAGGCAGCAGGCTGTGCCCCGATGGTCGAAGCCTTCCAAGCAGGCAAGGAAGAAGCCGACCCGGTTATTCCTAAAACACTGATTACTGTATTGGCGACAGGCGATCCCGGTTACAGCTATGTATTTCTGAGAAAAGCGGTTCTGAGCAACGGTGGCGCATTCGTGGCGATTGAGGACGGACAGACCTTCGAAGCGATGCGTCGGCTCGCCAGCAAAGCCGGATTCTCGGTTGAGCCAGCCACAGCCGTTGCCTTCGCAGGCCTGGAAGAAATGCTGGCGAACGGGACGATAAAAAAAGGCGAATCGGTGGTCGTCAACTGCTCCGGGCATACTTTCACCGCTGAGAGCCACATTTTAGGTGATCGTTATGTGCTGGATTTAGAGTTAGGTCAACAAGCCGAGTCCGCCAACACCGCCCGTGAAGAAGGTCTGGACGCAGCCATCCGTATTCTGGATGAGCAAGTCACCTCGATTTTGCTGGTGGATGATAACCCGGTTGACCGCCGGCTGGTCAAGCGTCTGCTTCAGGGCTACAAGAAATACCGCATTCTGGAGGCCGCGAACGGATTGGAAGCACTTAAGGTTGTACAAGACCGGATGCCGGATTTGATTATCGCGGATTTGACCATGCCGGAAATGGATGGTTTCGCTCTGCTGGAAAAGCTCAAGAGCGACCCCCAAACCGCCAAAATCCCGGTTGTGGTGCTCTCCGCTAAAAATCTGACGAAGGGCGAATCCAAAACACTGGAAGAATACGCCGAAACGGTCTGGACAAAAGGCGGCTTTGATACCCGTCAACTGGTGGAACATGTCGCGGAAGCGTTGGGACATACGATCAGCAATGATCTTCAGCCGCGCGAACTCGAACCCAGTGCGGTCAAATCGGTGCTGGAAAAGGCTAAACATGTCGAGACCGGTGTCGAGCCGCTGGTCGTGATTATCGAAGACAATCCACAGGATTTGCGCCTCGCACGACGTTTGCTGGAAAGTGACGGAAATTTCCGCATCATTGAGGCGACGACAGGCCGCGAAGGCCTGAAAGCCATCTATGAACATCGCCCTGAATTGGTCATTCTGGATCTGATGCTGCCGGAAATGGATGGCATCAGTGTGGTCGAGGCGCTCCAGAGCGATCATCAACTGCGCGACATCCCGGTCATCGTTCTCTCCGCCAAAGAACTGACACCACAGGAAAAAGAAGCCCTGCGACCAGGAATTTCATCGCTGGTACAGAAAGCATCGTTGGATGGCAAGTCATTCTTATACATCGTACACGATATTCTGAAATAAAATTAAGGCAGGGATGAAAGTTGTGATCTCGAAGCGCTGATGGGGACAGATAAGGAGTCCGTATAAATGGGCCGAATTGTGGTTATCGAAGATAATGAGACCAGCGCGCGGTTGGTTGTTAAACTGCTGAAACATGCAGGACACTCGATTGAAGCTGCTGAAGATGGTGAACTGGGACTGGCGAAGGTCATGGAACTTGTCCCTGATTTGGTGCTGGTCGATCTCGGCCTGCCGGATATTGATGGACAGACTATTGTTGGCATGATGCGCCAAATCCCGGAACTGGACAAGATGCTGATTATCGCTTTCACTGCCTGGCCTGAAGAACAGGCAATGGAAATGGTGAAAGCCTATGGCTGCGATGGAGTCATCACCAAACCCATCGACACCCACACCTTCGTCAAGCAAATCGAGCGCCTGCTCAATATGCAGATTAGCGCTTAAAACAGGGGGTAAGCTCACTTGGCTATTCCAGAACCTTCCTTAATTCCCAAACTTGAGCCGGAAGCTGAACCCACTTATACGTCGGTTCCCACCAGCCGTTACAATTTTGAGGAACTGGCGGATATTTATAATCGGGCGCGTGTCGATTACATCGTCCCGATGCCAATGAACGCCAAACGCATGAAAATTTATGTCGAAAGCCACGATATTGATCTGGATGCCTCCGTCGTGGTATTCGACTCCGAAAAACAAATGGCCGGAATCGGCATGTTGGGCGTGCGCGGGGATCGCGGCTGGATTACGCGCGTCGGTGTTTTGCCGGAACGACGCGGTAAGAACCTGGGACGATACCTGATGGAAGCGCTGATTAATGCGGCGCGTGCCCGTTCGATACGGCTGGTGCAGTTGGAGGTCATCAAAAACAACACCCCGGCGCATAAACTTTTCCTCAAACTGGGATTTCGTGCCACCCGCGAACTGCTGGTGATTCGCCGCCCGCCTGCCAAACTGCTCATGCCTCCCCCTATCCCTGACGCAATTGTGACTCCGATGAAGCAGGCTGAAGTGCTGGAATGCCTGGAGAAGCGCAGTTCAGGGGCATCATGGATTGAGGAAACACGCTCGCTGATTCAGGCGGGAAGTCTTCAGGGAATGCGCCTGAAACTGCCTTCCGGTCATGAAGGTTGGGTGACTTACCAGAGCGCACCTTTGCAATTGGGCTATCTGCTGCTGCATACACCCGCTCCGGTTCGTAATGAAATGACCCGCAATCTGCTCTACCATCTGCATAAACTCCACCCGATGCAGGATACGAAAGTGGAAAATGTCGCGGCGCTGGATTTACGCTGGCCTGTTTTTCAGGAACTCGGCTACGTTGAAGCGTTCCGGCGCATCGAGATGTTTTTGTATTTGTAGCGGTTAGCGATTAGACGTTAGCTGTTAGTTACCAATCTGAATATGCGCTACTTTTTACAAAGTACCAGACAGATTGGCTGAGAAGCCAGCGTAAAAACTACACCCAGAAAAATGAACATGCAGCCCATAGGGATACGTGTTTTTTCAAATCCTACCGGTTCGTCGTGATGGCCTATCAAATCCGCCATGTATCGCATAGCCCTGAGTGAAAACAACGAAACCCCAAACAGAATCATCAGGATTCCGCCCAAAACTTCGAACATGGTTAATATCGCTCCTTTCTAATCATCCGACCACAACGCCCGTATTTGCTTTTAACTCAAGTTCATACTTGTCCGTTTTTCAGCTTATTTCGCGCGTGGAAAGCCGCGCCGAACAGGCAGACATCATCGCCTAACTGCGCGAGGCGAATCAGATCATCGGCATTAAAAGCCGGGTCGATGAGGAATTCCGCCAGTGTTTGACGGGCAGGCGTAAAGATCAACTCACCCAGATTGACCACGCTGCCGCCGATGACGATGACCTGTGGATTAAACAAGTGTACCAGCGCGACCAATCCCAGACCGAGCCAGCGCCCGGCTTCACGCACGACTTGTAAAGCTAGTTGATCGCCCTGCGCAGCCGCTTCCCCAACCGCTTTTCCATCTATAGCGAAATTTCCGCGTAAAATTGATTTCTGATCCGTGAGCGCCAATTTCTCACGCGCGATACGTCCAATCCCCGTTCCAGAGGCCAGCGCTTCGAGGCTGTAGATTTTGCCATCCGACGCAGGAAATTTGATGTGACCCGGTTCAATCGCCAGACCGCGCCACCCCGTAAACAATTCGCCGTTGATGATGGCTCCGCCGCCGATGCCTGTACTGACCGTGAGATAGAGCGCCGGATTCGCGCCCTGTGCCGCGCCCATATGATATTCAGCTAAAGCCGCCAGATTAGCGTCATTTTCCATGTGGGCAGGCGCGTTATCGAACGCCTTGCTAATCATCTCTGCTAATGGAACGCGATTCCATCCGGGCAAGGTCGCGGCGTGCAGAATCAACCCGGTATAAGCCTGCGGCCCCGGCGCACAGATGCCAATCGCAGCGGGTGTTTCTCCGGGCGGAACGACGCGACGCGCGAGGTCGATGATGCGCTGGATGACCACATCAGGCGCTTGGTCGGTGCGTGAAGGTGCTTCATCACGGGCGAGCAGTTCCAGCGAGTCGGAGAACCAGCCGACGCGGGTACGTGTTCCGCCAAAGTCAATGGAGAGGATCATTGTTTACCCCTATCCCCCAGCCCCTTTCCCCGCTGCGCAGAGAAAGGGGAGTAAAGCCCGATTTCCAAGATATGATGTTTCATCGGCAAATCTTTCCGCCGGGTTGTGCGGCGGGAAGCACGAGAAGCGCCGCCAGATGTGCAATCCAGTGCAGCGCATACACGGGAACGCGCAATGCGGCGCGGCGGGAGCAGGCGGGGGATTCGCCGCCATTGCAGGGAGGGGGGTGCGCTGCGTAATCACGGGAGGATATTGCGGCGCTGATTGCAAAGATTGCAGAATAAAGGCATAAACAAAGTGGATTCATAATCATACACGATTAACCGTAGACCTCAGGCTGTTGCAGATGTCTGCTCATCAAGTGAGTTGAGGCGCTCCCGACTGAAGGCGCGCGGCAGCATCCGCTTCGGATAAGGCAATCATATCTTCGATCCACCATGTCACGCCTGCCGCCTGCCATTCCAGCAGGACTTCCTGTCGCTGTGCCGGTGCCAGCTGATGGGACTTGCCCTGCATAACAATGTCAAATGGGGAGGTCAGCGTGCGCTTTGCCTGCACAAAGGACTGTACTTCACGGACATCGGCGGGCATCACGTCTGTCCCTTGCCCCGCAGCGGCCTGCTTCTCCAGCAGCACACCATCACATTTCAACACGCGCTGCATGGATTTTGGGCGCGGCCAGATGCCGACCACCCACAAGGGGATGCGCGGCTGTTGGACGGGCTGAGGCGGATAATGCATCTCGTCCAACAGCGTGAGTTTCAGGTGAAAATGCTTTCCCGCATAGTCGAACGGTTTGCGCTGATAAAGCAGCGTCAGAATATCGATGCTTTCATCCAGCATTTCGGCACGAGCGCGCGTATCGGTCACCTCATCGGGGAAACTCTGCCACCCCATCCACACTGCACCCGCCCCCAGCCCCAGAATCAAGCGTCCATCCGACAAGCGATCCAGTGCTACTGACTCGCTGGCAACCTTCCACGGGCGGCGCAGCGGCATAGGAATAATCATCGTGCCCAGACGTATCCGCTGCGTGACCATAGCAGCGGCTGTCAGGGCAATCATCGGGTCTTCACACCAGATGGCATCGCCTATAAAACAGCCATCCCACCCCGCTGCCTCGGCAATCTGGCAGAGCTTCGCCGTCGAACGTGCCGAACCATACGGTAACACCACTCCAAATTTCACAGGTCACCTTCTTCTCAGATGCAAATACATATCAGCCTCTACAGCGTAACATAAATCGACACGCAAAGGGCTACCTTTTGGTAAACTTTTCGGTAGGTTTATTCTAACCGAGACGGGAACAAGGCAGGAATGCAAAGCGTCTATAGGGAAACAGTCGGTGAGCCGGAGGATTTAGTGTTCATGGATACCAGACGGGCATTGATATTTTTGG